>PLLI01000032.1 GCA_003140915.1 Candidatus Omnitrophota bacterium | reverse complement strand
AAGATCCTCGACCTCACGGATACGGACGAGGGCGAGGTCATACGTTATTTCAGGATGGCGATCCAGATACTGCGCGAGATAAACGACGCGCCCATCTCCCCCGTTCTCGCCGGAAGGATCAAGGGGGCTATCCGTATGATGAACCGCGACGTCATCGACGCGGAGAAGCAGCTGCGCGAGGGTTAACCCCGCCCTTTCTAAAGCGCAGCTTGTCTGTGGTAAGAAAGGGCGGGGTTAAAGTATCCCATCTTTAATCCCGGAATACGTTTTTCCAAATAACCGATTTCCTGCTTTATTCCCATCATGCCGCCGGTTCCGGGTGCGGGCATCTTTAATACTTTAAAATATAAAAGAGGATCGTAGTTTAAGTTCCGCCACTGGATCATGTCCACGCGGTATTTTGCGATAAGTGCGGTTATCGAATCGATCTCGTCGCGGGAATCGGTGAAACCGGGCATCGTAAGGTAGTTTAAAGAAACGAATCCGCCAATTTTTTTAGAGAGATATATAGATTTCATGACATCCCTGAATGAATATCCGTTGGGGCGGTAATAACGTGAATAATATTCTTCCCGTGCGCTATTCAGGCTTATCCTAACAGTATCAAGACCCGCGTTGAAAAGCCTCGATAATACGGCCGGACTGCTTCCGTTCGTATTCAGGTTTATCGTTCCTTTGCCCGTTCTGCTCCTTATATTTATGATCGCCTCTTCAAGCAGCCTGTCCCGGATCAGCGGCTCGCCCTCACAACCCTGTCCGAAACTGACGATAGGATTTTTTACATTGGCAATATGAAAGAGCGCTATTTCGGTAACCTCTTCTGCTGTCGGAACAAATTTTATTCGCGGCTGGCTGCAGCGGATAGGCCCCCTTTGATACGAAATGCATCCCGCGCACGCGGCGTTACATGAAGGCGACGTCGGGAGCGGCGCCTCATACCGCGATAAAAAGAAATTCTGCGCATTCGGACAGCCGTAGCTTGTAGCGCATACGGCAAGATGTTTTACAAGCCTATTCCCGCGGAAAATTTTTTTAAATTTCCCGATATTTTTTCGTACTAATGTGGAATCTATAAGAGTAGAATCGTGCCGCCGGTCTCTGTCAATGCGCACTGCTGCGACATAGACCTCTTCCTTGTATAGAGCGCATGCACCATATGAAAATAATGGCAGAGGCCTTATTTTTTTATATTCCCGGTAAGAGGTGCTATAGGTTAGCGTATGGCCGGGTGCTGAAAATGCGGCTACTACGCAGGCGCCGGCGACGTTTATGAAATCTTTTGCTCGTGGATCGTAGCCGACAGGACTTCGGTCCGGTAATTTAAATAGCTGGCTTCCCGCAGGCAGCTTGATGAGCTCGTGTGCGCCCAGCCTGAAAAATAGGCCTGCCTTCATTCCGGCAGCTTCCAGCCCAGGGTGGGTGAATATCTTGCCTTTTGAATCTGCCAATAACAGACTTGGTCTTCTATTTTGCATTTTTATGCCTTTTTGCAAAGAAAAGTTTACTTAGTTCCATCTTACCCAGTTTTTTTAGGGCCTCTATCACATATCGTCTATTGTCCGGGTTATCGTATTGAACAAGCGCCCTCTGTAGCTTTCGCTCGCGCAATCCCCTGGCAACGTAGAGACTTCTGCCTGTCAAAGGGTCTTTTCCGGTATAGTACATGCAGCCGGACATTGTCATAGGTAAAGGTATGAAATCCTGTATTTGCTCCGGATGGATATGTTTCTTCATGAGGGCGAGGGATAGATTTAACGAATCTTCAAGCGTGCAGCCCGGGTGGCCGCTGATGATATAGTTTACCAAAAATTGTTTTTTATTGACCGCCGTGTTTGCGATATTGAATTTTGTCGTGAATTCTTCGTAGACCCCGAAAGAAGGTTTGTTCATTAACTTAAGGGCCGGATCTTCGGTATGTTCGGGCGCCACCTTCAGGCGTCCGCTTATATGATGACGGCAAAGCTCTTTCAAATATTCGGCCGCTTCTTTGTCTGCCAACAGGTCGTACCTGAGGCCGCTTCCTATAAACAGGTGCTTGACTTTCGGGAGCTTTCGCACGGCCTCCCATAATCGTATTGTCTTTTTGTAATCTATGGACAGATCCTTGCACTTTGACGGCATGAGGCATTGCCTGCCTTTGCAGGCGCCATTTCTATTCCACTCTTTGCAAACGGCCAGAAACATGTTGGCCGTAGGCCCGCCAATATCTGTGATCGTCCCTTTGAAATCAGGCCGCTCGCTTAAGATCCGGACTTCTTCCAGGATAGAATCCGGGCTTCGCGATTGAACGATGCGTCCCTGGTGCAGGTATAATGAGCAAAAATTGCAGGCGCCGCAGCACCCGCGGTGGGATATGATCGAGAACCGGACGGTTTCGAAACCGGGTATGCCGCTCGATCTGTCGTAGGCAGGATGCCAATCCCTGGCGTAATCGAGAAGATATATCCGGTCAAGCTCATCTTTTGTTAAGGGCTCGGCCGGTGGAAGCTGAATGACAAATCTGCCGCCATGTGGCTGGATTATCGTCCGCCCTCTTCGGGGATCGGCCTCGAGGTAGATCGTCTTAAAGGCCTCGTTGAATTTGTCCTTATTATTGAAAACCTCATCAAAAGCAGGGACCATGATGTGCTCGCCGATATCTTTTATATCAGATCGGGCAATAACCGTGCCGCGTATATCGTTGATATTTTTTATATCCGCGCCTGCCTTCAGGCGGCCGGCTATTTCAAGGGCTTGTTTTTCGCCCATCCCGTATACAAGGATATCGGCCTTGGAGTCGAGAAGTATCGATTTGCGGACCTTGTCCGACCAGTAGTCGTAATGAGCGAGCCTTCTTAAGCTTGCCTCCACGCCACCGATCACGACAGGGACGCCTGGGAACGCCTCTTTAAGCCGGTTTGTGTAGATTATAACCGCCCTGTCAGGCCGGAGGCCGGCTTTCCCGCCGGGTGAATATTCGTCTTCATGGCGGCGGTTCCTGTTCGGCGTATAATTGGCAAGCATAGAGTCAAGATTGCCGGAAGTGACCCCGAAAAATAGCCGGGGTTTGCCGAGTTTTATAAAATCTTTGGTGCTCTTCCAGTCAGGCTGAGGGATTATGCCTACCTTGAAACCGTCTGCTTCAAGCACGCGCCCCATCACAGCCGCGCCGTAGGACGGGTGGTCAACGTAAGCATCGCCCGTAACTATTATAATATCGAGCCCGTCCCATCCGCGTGAACTTACTTCTTCCGGAGTTATTGGCAGAAAATCTTCATTCATTATTCACGGCCTCGATATTTTTGAGCACTTCATTGAAATCCCGCGTCTTACAGTTATAATCCGATATCTTAGAGAGTTCTTCGCTCGAGGAATTGAAGGCTATCGAATGGCCGCATATCTTTGCCAGAGGGATATCGCCCTCGCTGTCACCGACGCATATCACTTCATGAGGTTTTACGTCGAAGCGTTTGAATATCATCCTCAATATCTTATCTTTCGCGCCGTGAGCGATATTTATCTTCACTCCGCCGGTCAATCTGCCGTTTCTGGAGATGAGCCTGTTAGAGAGGGCGTAATCGAATTTAAGTTCTTTCATGATACGCTCCGGCATGAATTGAAGGCCGGTTGAGATGGCAACGAGTTTAAAACCGGCCCTCCTCAATTTTTTTATGCACGCTGCGGCATTCCTCGAATATAGGACGCTATCGAATATCCTGCGTATCCTCGATTCCGACATTCCCTTCCAGTGCGCCGCGTCCAGCTCGCAGAATTTTCTATAGCTGATCTTCCCTGCGAAGAACTGTTCCTGGTAGCAGAACGCGCGTTTTTGCCACAGGCCCAGCTTCTCGTGGATATATCGCCATGAGCTTATATGCCGGGTAATTGTGCCATCTATGTCAAAAATTATGAGCTTGTATTTCATTTCAAAATTTTTAAAAGATTCAAACCGGTCTTTGGATCGATCTCTTTTGTAGCTTTAACGCCTTTTAATTCAAAGACGACTGCCTCTATGACCAGAAAGACCTTTGATCTCTTTCTGACGCAGCCGGTCAAAGTCTTTAGCTTCTTCCCCATTGCCGTGTGAATGTGTATCTGGGGGCCGAGTTTGTTAGTAAATATGCTCCCCATCCCCATGGCTTCCCAGGCATCCTTAAAACCCACCCAGTTCGGCTCGGGCGGGATAACCGGTTTTTTGGGGCCCGTCACGAGATCGCCTTTTTTGAGAGCGCCTAAAAATACAAATGTCGCGGTTCTGATCCGTTCTTTCCTGGCAAATCTGTCAAGCTCATCAATAAGCACGTCGTCATCTTTGAATTTAAGTAGAAATATCCTGCCAATCTTTCCTGCTGTGTATTCCATAAGATCTCCTGTTAAATTGTTATTTCAGGCGGGGAGCTCGAGGGAATCGAGCATTAGAGTAGCTTTGTTACCGGAAAATTCTAAAAACCCATTACTCTTCAATGTAAAATCCGTTATCTTGCCGGCCGCGTCCCGCAGCGTTATCTTCCCGGGTGTCAATCCTGCAACAATAGGAGCGTGATGCGCCAGTATGCCGAGGTATCCGAGCGCGGCAGGAACTACAAGGGACGCTGCCTCTCCTTCGTATTCGACCTTCCCGGGCAGCGCTACCGTTACATGGAACGAAGCAGCCATCCTATTTTACCTCTCCCTTTAATATCCGCTCGCCTTTTTCGATTGCATCTTCTATGGGCCCGACCATGAAGAACGCCTGTTCCGGCAAATAGTCCAATTTTCCCTCGAGGATCATCTTGAAGCCTTTTATGGTATCGGACAATTTTACGTACTTTCCTTTGATGCCGGTGAATTGTTCGGCCACAAAGAAAGGCTGAGAAAGGAAGCGCTGTATCTTTCGCGCGCGGGCCACGATGAGCTTGTCTTCGTCTGAAAGCTCATCTATGCCGAGGATCGCGATGATATCGCGAAGGTCCTTGTATCTCTGCAGGACCTTTTGGACGTTAATGGCCGTATTGTAATGTTCCTCTCCCAGGATATTAGGCTCCATTATGCGGGAGGTTGAATCGAGCGGGTCTACGGCCGGATATATGCCCAGTTCCGAGATCTGCCGGGACAATACCATCTTTGCGTCGAGATGCTGGAACGTGGTGGCAGGCGCCGGGTCCGTTATATCATCGGCCGGCACGTAGATCGCCTGCACACTCGTTATGGAGCCCCGTTTTGTCGAGACTATCCTTTCCTGTAACTGCGCCATCTCTGTTCCGAGAGAGGGCTGGTATCCTACCGCTGACGGCATCCTGCCGAGGAGCGTCGATACTTCAGACCCTGCCTGGACGAACCTGAAAATGTTATCGATGAAGAGAAGCACGTCCATCCCCTGCTCGTCTCTGAAATATTCAGCCATGGTAAGGGCCGACAATCCGACGCGAAATCTGGCGCCGGGTGATTCGTTCATCTCGCCGAATACAAGCGCGGTTTTTTTGATGACACCTGACTTGGTCAGGTCCAGATATAACTCGTTACCTTCCCTGGTCCGCTCACCGACGCCGGCAAAGACGGATACCCCGCCGTGCTCGGTCGCGATCGTCCTGATAAGCTCCATCACTATAACCGTCTTGCCTACTCCTGCCCCTCCGAATAGGCCTATCTTGCCGCCTTTCGGATAAGGCGCCAGGAGATCTATGACTTTCAAGCCGGTCTCGAGCATAGTATGAACCGGCACCTGCTCTTCAAATGAAGGAGGTTGTTTATGTATTATCGAGCGCTTTTTAGGATCAGGGACGGCGCCTTTTTCGTCGATCGGCTCTCCCAGTAGATTGAATATCCTGCCCAAGGTCTGTTCCCCGACGGGAACGCTTATCGGCGCGCCGAGATCGGTGGCTTTCATTCCCCGGACCAGGCCATCGGTGACGCCCAGGGCCATGCAACGGGCGGTATTATTCCCTATCAATTGCTCGACCTCAAGGGCCAGGTCTATCTTTCGGCCGGGGTCCTCTATCTTTACCGCGTTCAGGATCTCGGGGACTTCACCCTCGGGGAACCTTATGTCTACCACGGGCCCTATTACCTGTAATATCTCTCCATCTGCCATGATTTAACCTTTCAGCGCCTCTTGCCGAAGCGCAATAGCCTATCCTCTAAGCGCTTCGGCAGACATCGCTATCTCGAGGACTTCTTTAGTAATGGCGGCCTGCCTTGCCTTGTTCTTCAAAAGCGTAAGCGTATCAATGAGGTCTTTCGCGTTATCTGTGGCGAGTTTCATCGCGAGCATCCTTGCGGAATGTTCGGCTGTAAGCGAATCGAGGAGGACCAGTCTCATCTTTGCCAAAAGATATTTCGAGATGAGCCCGTTCAGGATGATATCTTTGCCGGGCTCCAGGATATAATACTGCCTTTCTTTTTTCTCGTATTCTATGGCTAAGAACTTTTCAATCGCCGGTTTGTGTCGCAGATTCGGGCTGAAATGGGTATAGGCAATGTAAATCTCGTCAACAGTTTTCGTTAAGAACATATTTGTCAGGGTCTTTGTGATATCCGCGGCGATCTCTTCTGAAAATTTTCCATGGATCCCCAAATACGAGTTTGCGACAAAATACCCCTCTCTTTTAAAATATACGAAAGCCTCTTTACCAACCGCGATGATACCGATCTTCTCCCTGCCGGACCTGTCCGCGAATTCTTTAGCGGCTTTAATAACGTTATTGTTGTAAGTACTGCACAAGCCGGTGTCGGACGTGATAACCATTACGGCGGCGGTCTTCCGCTCTTTTCTTTCTTCGAGCAGCGGATGGCTTACCGGCTCTATGTCGGAAAGAAAGCTAAATAAAACCCGTTGCATATTGGAAAAATACGGTTTTGAAGCGAGAAAAGCGCCTTTAACCCGGTTTAATTTTGCCGCCGAGACCATCTCCATGGCACACGTTATCTTGCGCGTGTTTTCGATAGACTTTATCCTCTCTTTTAACCGCCTGAAATCCTGTATCATAGTTTGTGCGCTGCCTTAAACCCGGTTTTGAATTCCGATATGACCTCGTCAAGCCGCGCCTTGATCGCGTCGTCTAAAATAGCCTTTTTTTCGATATTTTTTTCGATATCCGGGTGGTTTCTATCCATGTAATCATAAAATTCCGATTCGAATTTCAATACGCTCGCGAGCGGCAGGTCGTCGAGATGGCCGTTGGTCCCTGCGTATATTATCATTACCTGTTTTGCCATGGGAAGCGGGGAATACTGCGGCTGTTTTAATATCTCTACCATGTGGCTGCCGCGCGTCAGCTGGGCCTGCGTCGCCTTGTCGAGCTCCGTGCCGAATTGCGTGAATGCCGCGAGCTCCCGATATTGCGCAAGGTCTATACGTAACCGGCCGGCGACCTGTTTCATGGCTTTTGTCTGGGCATTGCCTCCGACTCTCGATACGGATAACCCGACGTTTATGGCGGGCCTGACGCCCGAATAGAAGAGGTCGTTTTCGAGATATATCTGGCCGTCTGTTATCGATATCAGGTTTGTGGGTATATAGCTTGTCAGGTCTCCGGCCTGGGTTTCGATTACAGGTATGGCGGTTAAGGAGCCGCCACCAAGCTCATCCGTAAGTTTGGCCGAGCGTTCCAGTAGCCTTGAATGTAGATAGAAGATGTCTCCGGGATACGCCTCCCTGCCCGGCGGCCTGCGCAAAAGGAGCGAAAGTTGCCTGTAGGCCTGGGCGTGTTTCGATAGGTCGTCGTACACGACATAGACATGTTTTCCTGAATACATGAACTCTTCCGCCATCGCGCATCCGGCATACGGCGCGATAAATTGAAGCGAGGCGGCCGCTCTGGATGAGGCGCTCACAATAATGGTGTATTCCATGGCGCCATGTTTTTTCAGGGTTTCGTTTACGGTAACCACGCTGGACATCTTCTGCCCTATCGCGACGTATATACAATAGACGCCTTTACCTTTTTGATTTATGATAGTATCGATAGCGATGGCTGTTTTACCTGTTTGCCTGTCGGCAATTATCAATTCTCTCTGGCCGCGCCCTATCGGTATCATAGAATCTATAGCCTTGATGCCGGTCTGGAGCGGCTCCTTTACGGGCTGCCGCTGGACGATACCCGGCGCGGGGCTTTCGACGGGCCGGTGTCTATTCGTAGCGATAGGGCCTTTTCCGTCTATCGGGATGCCGAGCGGGTTCACTACTCTGCCCAGGAGCGCTTCACCCACGGGGACTTGTGAGATCTTTCCGGTCCTCTTTACGGTATCGCCTTCGCGGATATTCTTCTCGGACCCCAGGATAACAATGCCAACCTTATCTTCCTCAAGATTCAGGACTATTCCCATTATATCGCCCGGAAATTGGACAAGCTCACCCATCATCACGTCGTCCAAACCATATACGAGCGCAATGCCGTCACCCACCTGCAAGACCGTCCCGATGGATTCCACCCTGAGCCTGGTCCTATACTTTTCCAGCTCTTTTTTTATAATAGCCGTTACTTCTTCGGGTCTAAGTGCCATAAACCACCTTTGTTGCCAACAACTTAGCTCTGGCATCTTCAAGTCTTCGCCTGACAGAGCCGTCGATAAGCATATTCTCGATCTTGGCATAAACGCCGCCCAGGAGATCGGAATCGAGCTCTATGTAAAGGTGAAGTTTTTTGTTAAGTTTTCTTTCTATGACGTCCTTGATGCGCCTGATCGTCTCGGTATCGAGGGGATAACTGACCTTTAACAGCGCGTCGACCTCGATGCCGTGGGAATAGACGATCCTGACATAATCCGCGATATCGCCGAATTTGTCAAATCTGCCTTTGTCGATCAAAAGTTTAAGGAAATATTTGACCTCGTCCGAAAAATCATCCCGCACGACATTATCGAGCACCTGGAATTTTTCGAGATAATCGATGCCCGGCGTCAGTAAAAAGCTTTCAAGGTCGGGGTTGTCAACGAGTATGCGGTTGACATTCCGCAGGTCCGCGACGCCTTTTTCCAGGCCGCAGCCTTCTTTTACGAAGGCCATGAACGCGTCGCCGTATCTTTTAGCGAGTATATCCCTGTCCATTATTTCTTTTCCATTTCTCTTATAAAGGTCTCGACGATGGCTTTGTCATCTTCTACGGTCAATTTTTCCTGTATCACTTTGGCCGCGACATCTATCGTGAGGTTCACTATCTTATCTTTAAGCGTTTCCTCGGCTTTGGCCACTTCAGCCTTGATGCTTTCCTGGGCCTTGGCTAATATTTGTTCACCATCCGCTCTGGCTAGCCGCCTTATCTCTTCCGCCGCTTTTCTGCCTTCTTCGACTGCCGCCTGGATCTTTGCCCTAGCTTCCGCTTCGATATGCGCTAACCTCGCCTCGTAATCGGCCCTTATCTTAGCTACCTCGTCTTTTGCGTCATCGATAGATTTGAATTCCGAAGCGATGCGGTTCTTCCTGTCATCCAGGACTTTCAGGAACGGCTTCCACACAAACCGTTTCATAAGGAATAGCAGGATAAGGAACGCGATGATCTGCGCTACGAGTTCGTTTGCGCTTAATAGTTTTAATAGTTCCATAGCGGATCCCTATCTTTTAACTCATTCGCTTAAACGTTACATCTTTCCGGAAAGCCCAAATACGAATACGAGGGCGTATATGGTCAGCGCTTCGATAAATGCGCACCCTGTCGCCATGTTGATCAGGATCTTCGTTGCCGCCTCGGGTTGGCGTCCCGTGGCTTCCATGGCCGCGGCAACCGCTTTTCCCAGACCTATAGCGGAGCCGAATCCCACTATGCCCAGTCCCAGCGGGAGCCCTATAGCTAATACCGATTTATAGTCCATCTTCTTACCCCCTTTTTTGTTTGGTTAAGCGTGCGTTTCCTCGTGCGTCAACACGATCGTAAAATAGATGGTCGTCAACAGGCAAAAGACGAGCGTCTGGACGACCGAGACCACTATAGCCATGAGCGAATTAAATAATAAAAGCGGCAATCCCTTCAGTCCGAAACCCGCGAATACGGCGAGGAGCATGTCGTCGCCCCATATGTTGCTTCTAAGACGAAGCGACAGGCTTATCGGCCTTACCAGTTCCGACACCACATGCAGCAGGAGCATCATGAGCGGGATGAAGACGGAAAAGGCCACTATCCCCCGCGGCCTGCCCAGGGCATGGTCGAGGTAGCCCCAGAAACCGAGCTCTTTAAATCCTACGTACTGGACATAAAAGAATACGCATATCGCGAGGGCAAGAGTCGTCGACCAGCTCGTAGACGGTGATTTCATTAACGGTATTAGTCCCGAAAGGTTCATGCAAAGGATGTAGATGAAGAGCGTGCCGATAAAAGGGACGTACTTTCTGCCGTTCGGTCCCATGATGCCGCATACGAAGTCGTCGACCCCGCTTACGAAAAGTTCAAAAAAGTTCTGGAGCCGCGCGGGGATCATGGCGGCCTTGCGTGACGCCGCGCAGCTGACGAGCGCGATAACGGCAATAATGATCAGAGAAAATACGAAGTTCTCCCATGCCGTTATATATGCCGCGAAACGGCTCCCCTTGAATACGTTGGCGAGGATCGTTATGATATTCGGGAGTTCCATAATTTATCTATCCCCTGCTTCCGCCTTTAGCGCAAGTTTGATTATCTTTATAGTCTCTCTTGTGCTTGCGACAAATCCCACTATGATACAAATAACCGACGTGAAATCCGGTAGGCCGAACTTCTTCTCGAGATAATCCGCCAGGAAATAACCCCCTAACGGCCCGGTAGCCATGACAACGGGAATAAACGACAGCAACCCGCCTATTCTAATCCACTTGTAGACTTTTGTCAATTTTCATCACCGGAAAAGCACTGTCCCGGACAGCGCATGCTAGCTACTTTTCCTGTCCGGGACAGTACGAATTGAGATTGCTTTCGCTATAGCGGACGCAACTTCCCTGGCAGAACTTACGACACCGCGCGACGGCTTTTTGCCGAAATCTACGGAAGCGGGCTGAATTCCTATCAATATAGGGTCGCATTCAAATGAGTTTAAGAGGTATTGTATCAATACCTTGGCCGGCATCTTATGGGTAGAGAACGATACGCCGTCGCCTATGTCGCGGGGGCTTAATACGACGACAGAGCCTGGTTTATCCTTGAAATCGACGCTGTCGACGAGAATAATGTGGGATGGGTTGAACCTCTTGATGTCTCCGGTGAGATTTTCCGGAGCGGTCGCGCCGATGAATATCCTGAATTTCCGGTTGGTGCGTTTTAGAAGTTTTTTTACTCCTTCCGCGATAAGGAGACCGGCAGCATCGTCGCCCCTGAATTCCGAGCCTATCGCCAGAAGGGCTATCCTGTTAGCATTCTTGAATCTATTCTTTAGAAATTTCTCCAGATTCGGCATTGTAGGTCACCTTTAATTTGTTCCTTTCCAACACCGCAAGCTCAAATTCTTTTGTCGCCTCGAGGGCCTTCTTCATACATGAGTCCACGCACTGGGCGCAATATA
>PLLI01000081.1 GCA_003140915.1 Candidatus Omnitrophota bacterium | reverse complement strand
TACGAGAGCTGCGCCAACTCGACCTGCACTTTCCCCTCGTTGGAACGTGCGCGGCGGGCAAATATGTCGAGGATAAGCTGGGTTCTGTCTATAATCTTGACCCCTATCGTCTCCTCAAGATTTTTCTGCTGCGTCCCGGTCAGGTCGTTATTGAATATGACTATTTTGATATCCGCGGCCTTGCAGAACCCTGACAGCTCTTCCGCTTTGCCGCCTCCGATAAAACAAGCGGGCGAGATCTCATGCCGCCTGACGATCTCTTCTCTTATGACGTTGGCTCCCGCGGACCTTGCGAGTTCGGCGAGCTCATGTGACCGTTCCTCTGCCGTCCATGGTTCGCGTTTGTGCAAATCGACTGTCACCAGCAGCGCTCGTTCCATATGGCGTTAAAATCCTTTCGCGATATTTTTAATTATTTCCTTTGTGTTCCTCTTACTCACATCAAACCACCTGATCCTGTTATCCGGCCGGAACCAGGTGAGCTGGCGTTTCGCAAAACGCCTGGTATCCATTTTAAGCATATCCTTTGCAGCGTCCAGATCATACTTACCGTCGAGATATCCGGATATTGCGTTAAATCCGAGGACAGCCGCGGCAGTCTTCGATAATCTCTTCCGTCTCAATCTCTTGACTTCGGCGATAACGCCGCTTTCAAACATCTTATCGACGCGGCCGTCTATCCGGGAATAGATCTCTTCCCTTGGCATTATCAGGCCGAATATCTTTATATCATACTTATTTTTTAGCCCGTGAGTCGAGTGTTTAAGCTCCGTCATCGTCTTGCCCGTAGAATGATAAATTTCGAGGGCCCTTATTATCCGCCGGACATCATTCGGGTGGATCGCATTCGCAGAGCCGGGGTCTATCTTTGCGAGCCTGGAGTGAAGACTCGGGCTGCCATACTTTGCGACAAATTTCTTCATCTTGTCCCGAAATTTCAGATCGGCCTCCGGAGACGGAAAGAGGCCGTCGACCAGCCCTCTGACATAAAGGCCGCTGCCTCCCGCGACTATCGGTATCTTCTTCCGTTTTATGATCGAGGCTATTATGCGCGAGGATCTTTTAATGAATTCCGCGACGCTATATTCTTCGCGAGGATCGAGCGATCCTATAAGATAATGACGGGCTCGATCCCGCTCTTTCGCGGTGGGCGCCTGGCTTAAGGTCCCCATCCCTTTATAAACTTGCATTGAATCGGCTGAGATTATTTCGCCGCCGATCCGTCTTGCAAGATCTATGGCAAGACCCGTCTTCCCGATAGCGGTGGGACCGATGACGAATATCACGGCCTTACTGGCAGGCGTTTTCATCGCATATCTTGGTATTGTATCCGTCCCTCTTCAATTTCGCGGCGAGGCCCTCGGCCTCGGCCTTCGTATTCATTCTTCCCACCTTGACCCGGTATAGCCTGTCGCCGGCAACCGCCGGCAGTTCGACATAACTTTTATATCCGCTTTTGTTGAGTTTGGCGGACAGCTTATCGGCATTTCTCCTGTTTTTAAAACACCCTGCCTGTACGGAAACGTACCCGGTCGATTCGTTTTTCGGGACCGTTTTATTCTCGATAACTGCGGGCGCGGTGTCAGGGGGTATCTTTTTGCGGCAATCGTTCAGCCGCGAATCGACGAGCGCGATATTTTTGTCAGACGGGAATTTCTCTTTTATCCCGGCATACATCTTGATCGCGCTTTCCGTATTCCCTTCCAGAAGGTATGAATCTCCTATCCCGAGATGGGCATCAAAGGCCCTGCCGGAATTCGGATACTTTGAGATTATCGTCTCAAAACTCTGCCGCGCTTCGTTAAATTTCCCGAGTTTGAGCTCACTCAGGCCCTTCAGGTAATATACCTCGTCCCTGCGCCTTGCCCTCCCGTCGATCAATTTCTGTGCCTCGGATATCGCCTTATCGTATCTGCCTTCCATAAAAGGTTTCTCGACGACAGAGATGTCAGATTCGGCGTAAGTCAGGGTGTAGGGTGTAGGGTGTAGGGTGNNTCACAAGTCACAAGTAAACCGGCAATAAGAACCGCTATAAATTTGCTCCTGCCCATTACACGATCCTCCCCCTCAACGCGTAAGAAGTAACGGATCCGATCCTGACATTCACGATCTTGCCTATGAAATCCGCGCTGCCGTTAAATACAACCACCTTGTTCGTCCGCGTCCTGCCTGTAAGCTTGCGCGGATCTTTACTGCCATGGCCGTCTACCAGCACTTCGACGGTTCGGCCGGCCAATGCCCTATTATTCTCTTCGGATATTCTACACTGAAGATCGATAATAGTCTTCAATCTTTTCTCTTTTATCGCGTCGCTCACGTTGTCTTTCAGCCTTGAAGCTTTTGCCGGCGGTCGCGCCGAATATTTGAATGTGAATGCGCTGTCGAACCGCGCCTCTTCCATCACCTTGACCGTATCCTTAAAATCTTTCTCTGTTTCAGATGGAAAACCGGCTATTATATCAGTCGTTAACGAGCCGCCAGGCAGGATCTCTCTATATCCCTCGACCAATTTCAGATATTTTTCCCTCGTATATTTCCTGTTCATGAGCTTCAATATCCTGTCCGAACCGGATTGGAGCGGCAGATGCAGGTGCTCGCAGACTTTATCAAGGTCACGCATCGCCTTGAATAGCTCTATCGAGGCGTCTTTCGGATGGCTCGTCATGAAACGTATGCGCTCGATGCCTTTGATCGAATTAAGCTTACCCAGGAGTTTCGCAAAACCGCCTGAATATGAATTGACATTCTGTCCGAGGAGCGTTATCTCTTTAAACCCGCGCCTTGCCAGATCCTCCACCTCGCGTATTATATCCCTGGCATCCCTCGACCGTTCCCTGCCCCGCACATAAGGCACAATGCAGTATGAACAGAAATTATCGCATCCTTCGCCTATCGAAACGAACGACTTGAACGCGCCCGTTCTATAAGCGGGTAATACCTCGATCTTTTTCGCGTTGATCTTATCCGCGGCAACTATCCGGCACCCGTCTTTGAGGATATCGCTTATCAGTTTCGGCAGATCGCTTTCATTTCCAGTCCCGCATACAAAATCGAGCAGCGGCGCCCTCTCCAGCGCCTGGTCTTTATAGCTTTGTGCCGTACAGCCCATCAGGCCGATTATGAGCCCAGGCCTATTCTTCTTCAATCCCGCCAGGTCGCCGATATTACTGAATAGCCTCTCCTCCGCGTGTTTTCTCACCGAGCAGGAATTGAATATAACGACATCCGCCGCTTCAATCGAATCCGCTTTACGGAATCCTTTGTCGAGCAACAGCCCCATCACGAATTCCGAATCCCGCAGATTCATCTGGCATCCAAAAGTCTTCAGAAATATCTTTTTCATAATTTCCTATAAATATGGGAGTTACGATGATTTTTCGTAATTTCAACTTTTACAATAATCGTACGTATGTAAACTGACTTCGTGGATGATATTTTATCATAAAAACAGATTGGCTTAAATGGAAATAGGCTTAATTAAACTAAGAACCTTTCTTACAAGAAAAACCGCGGCATAGATAATTCCAAGCAAAGCTATATCAGTCGGGCCAACCGGAAGATCCCATTGGTAAGCCATCAAAAAACCAATAAACGCAGCCGCTCCGCCAAATAACGAGGCAAAGATAGTAAGCTGCCGCATATTTCGCGCAAACATTTGTGCCGTCAAAGCAGGGATCAAAAGGAAGCCAAAAGCGATTAGCGGGCCCACGCTAAGCACAGCCATTGATACTGTTAGCCCAATCAACAAATAAAGCAACATATCCCATAATACGACATTTTTACCCAGCGTGCTAGCAAACGCACGATCGTATGACACCAATAACAACTCTTTCTTAAATAAACTGAGCATCGCTAGAACAAGCGCAAGTGTTACGGCTGTCAGAATCAAATCAAAGTTAGATATTGTAATAACCTCACCCTTTAACAGATCGAGCCAGCCAAGTTCCGCAAAGCGGTTCTTTGATAACAACAAAATGCTTACCGCCGCCGCAACTACATAGGCGGTACCGAGCCTACCCTCAGGCAGGCCGCGGCCACGTCGTTCCAGAAACGCTAAAACAAGAATGGCCACAACTGAAAACAGGGTTGAGCCAATGAACGCCAGTGTATGTCCGCTTTGCGGAGTTGCCTGAAAACCCAACCACAAAGGCAAGGAAAGTGATAGTGCGATACCAGTTGAAGAAATCTGCGGTAACGCTACACCCACAAATACCAATCGTCGCAGAACAAGAAATACGCCAACGAGTGGACAAGCAAAACCAATTAGTACACTCGTATAAACCGAGTTACGTAACAAGAAACCAAACGAAAGAATATGATGTAATGCCTCCATATTAGCTTATCTCCATTTCAAAGATCTCTCGCATGTGTTCTGGCGATAGTAATTCTTTGGTAGTACCATAAAGCGTTTTACCTCCATGCAGCCAAATAACGTGTTGCGCGTGCTTGCGCACGAGCGCCAAATCATGTGTCACCAAGAGAGTAGTCAACTGTCGTTCTCGATGAATTTGAGAAATAAATTCCAATAGCGTGTGAGTAGCTTGGGCATCCACGCCGGCGGTCGGTTCATCCAAAACAAGCACATCCGGCCTCGTAGCTAGCGCCCGCGCGATTAACACACGCTGTTTTTGGCCTCCCGACAGCTTGCTAAATTTCTTGCGAGCGAATTCTTCCGCCATCGCCGCACGCAAACATTCTCTTACAAAAAGACGTTCTTCGCGCGATACAAGATGTCCAGGTTTTGCCCGTCCATAAGACCCCATTAATGCAACATCAAAACCTGTTAATGGGTAGAGAGGGTCCAGGCGTACCGCCTGTGGCACATAACCAAATACAGGCGGAACGTTATCCAGCGTGGCAATATTAAAATATCCGGATATAGGTGGTTGCAGACCGAGCAACGTCTTAAGTAGAGTAGATTTACCTGATCCGTTTGCGCCGAGGATGGCGGTAAAACTTGAACGGAATATCGAAAGTGAAATACCGGAGAGCACAGCCTGGTTATTATAGCCGATGCTCAAGTTATCGAATGTAATTATGGGTTCGCTCATTTGCCTTTCGCCTCCACCATTGTCTTTACGATATAATCCATCATCTCAATATAAGTGTCCGTATGAGGTACCGCTCCAGGCATAATAGGTAATGTGATTAACTTAGCGCCGGCTTGTTCAGCAATCAAAGCCGGGACTTTTTCAGGAAACTGTGGTTCACGAACTACAATCGGAACATGCTCAGTCTTCATTGAAGCAATCAATTCTTCGATATGGCGGGGCGTAGGATCAATTCCGGGCTTCAATTCTACTGTACCAAAATACACCATGCCAAATTCATCCGCAAAATAATTCCACTCTTCATGATACGAAATGAACTTAACATCCTTGAGAGGTGCAGCTTCCGTTTTCCACTCGGAAATCTTAGCATCAAGCTTCGCTAAATAAGCATCGCGATTACTGGTAAAATACGATTGATCCTGGGGAGAAAAAGCAATCAGAGCGTTGTAAATATTCTGGACCGCGGTCTTAGCCAGCACAGGATCCAACATATAGTGCGGATTTCCGTAAGGGTGCACGTCACCTTCCGAATGGTCGGTAGATTTGGGCACGTCCAATGGAACCATACTTTGCGAGCAATCAACGTAACCGGATCGTCCATATTGAATGCGGGGATTTCTGCTCGCTTCCAAAAGCGCCGGCAG
>PLLI01000079.1 GCA_003140915.1 Candidatus Omnitrophota bacterium | reverse complement strand
CCTTGCACGCGATACGCGTAAAATATCCTAAGGCCAATATAAAAGTCCTGGTGGGGATACAGTCAAGAGAAGTCTTCGACAGATGCCCGTATATAAACGAAAGAGTAGTATGCGACCTGAAAGGCAGAGACCGCGGGCTTTTAGGCATATGGCGCCTCGGAAAAGAACTGCGCCGGTCATGTTTCGATATCGTTATAGATCTGCAGAATAATAAGTCGAGTCATCTTTTGGCCGCCCTTAGCCTGGCACCGCTTCGATACGGATATGATAATAAAAAATTGTCGTTCTTGTTGAACAAGCGCCTCAAGGACGACGCGCCGCACCTTGATCCGATCGAGCATCAGTTCAGGACGCTGATGATGGCAGGAATAAAACCGCAGAATAAATGTTTGGAGTTGTGGCCGTCCGACGCGGAAGAGAGCCAGGTAGATAAACTTCTGGCGGAGGGCTGGATGAAGCCTTCGGCGGGCCTTGTCGGCATAAACGTCAGGGCGTCTTCCAAGTGGGTCACGAAGAATTGGCCCATCTCTCATATCGCCGCGTTATGCGACGTTCTCGCGAAAGAATTTAACATGAGGACGGTCCTGACGGGCGCCGAAGAGGATATCGATTTTGCCAGGCGAATAGCGAAGGCCGGTAAATCGAAACCGCTCGTAGCTGCGGGCAAGACCAGTATCCTGGAGCTCGCCAGCCTGATCAAGCGCTTTAAGGTATATCTAACGCCCGATTCCGCGCCTATGCACATAGCCGCGGCAGTGGGCACGCCATGCATTGCGCTATTCGGCCCGACGGACCCTGAGCGC
Source organism: Candidatus Omnitrophota bacterium (assembly GCA_003140915.1). Lineage (GTDB taxonomy): Bacteria > Omnitrophota > Gorgyraeia > 2-01-FULL-45-10 > 2-01-FULL-45-10 > FEN-1322. The sequence goes on along the minus strand of PLLI01000079.1, from coordinate 4,035 downwards.
CATGTAGTTCCGTCAAAGGTCTGCATTGTCATAACTAAAAAGGATGAATTAAAATGCAGCCCGTGCTATAACCCTAATTGCGTCAAGAATTTCGTATGCATGAAGAAGATAACGGTGGATGAAGTGCTGACGGCCATGCAGCCTTATTTGAAAGAAGGCGCTTAAGTGAGAGTACTGCAGGTAACAACACATATTGATATCGGCGGAATAGCTAATTATATCCTTAATCTTTCGGGAAAGCTGAAGGCTAAAGGGCTGGAAGTTATCGTGGCATCGAGCGGCGGGAACCTGGAGAATGAATTTCGCAGCCGTAAAATACCGCACCAATATTTGGATATAAAAACAAAATTCGAATTCGCTCCGAAAGTAATGATATCGGCCTTTCGGCTGGCGCGGATAATAAAAGATGAAAAGATAGATATCGTCCATGCGCATACCAGGGCCTCGCAGGTCGCTGTTTCTTTGGCCTCGCGGCTGACGGGAGTGCCTTATGTTACCACTTGCCATGGTTATTTTGAATTACGCTCAAGAAAAATATTCGATACATGGGGCAATAAGGTGATAGCCATAGGTGACGCCGTGGCTTTGCATCTGAAAAATGACCTCGGTGTAAAAGAAGAGAGGATAGAAAATATCTATAGCGGCGTGGATGTTAATAAGTTCGGCCGTGACTATACGCAAACCGAAAAGGATGCGATAAAAAGAACCCTGGGTTTGAATGACGGGCCGATAATAGGGACGATCGGCAGGCTGTCGCCTGTTAAAGGCCAGAAGTATCTCGTGGAGGCCATGGGTGAGATACTTGCGCAACGAAAAGAGACGCAATGCCTTATTATAGGCGACGGTAAGGAGGAGCATTATCTGAAAGAACTTGCCCGGACCATGAAGATAGAAGGCTCTGTTCATTTCGTCGCCTCCTGCCCTGATACCGCAAAATTTTTGTCCGTCATGGACGTTTTCGTATTTCCATCCGTGAAAGAAGGCCTCGGCATTGCGTTGTTGGAAGCGATGGCTGCTGGCAAGGCCTGTGTAGCGTCCGACATAGGCGGCATCGGCGACATTATTAAAGACCCTTCATGCGGTCTCCTCGTCCCTGTGGGTGATATTAAGGCGATCGCAGGCGCGATAATCACGCTTCTCGATAAAAATATCTTGAGGCAGAATATGGGTGAAGCTGCCAGAAAGGTTGTACGCGAAAACTTTTCGCTTGACGTGATGACTGATAAAGTTATACAGTTGTATAAAAAGGTGTGCAATGCATAAAAATGGCGGTAGAAGGATCAATAGGCGAATATTATTAATATCGGTTGCGTTGACGATGGTTGCCTTGATCGTTGGCGCGGCCGCGATCATGTCTGTCAGTACGGCCTATACCGTCCCGATACTAATGTACCATTCCATCGATTACAACGATAAATCCTCAAAGCTCTCCGTCTCTCCGGAAAATTTCGCGAAGCAGATGGAGTTCCTGTATAAAAACCGTTATAACGTTGTCTCGCTCGAAAAGGCGGTCTCCTATATCAAGAATAAAGAGAGGCCGCCGCGAAAGACCGTCGCGATAACGTTCGACGACGGCTTCCAAAATAACTACCAATACGTTTATCCGCTGCTTAAAAGATATAAAATGCCCGCGACCTTATTTGTCATCGTAAATAGGATCGGAGACCCGGGATTCGTGACCTGGGACGAAGTAAAAGAGATGTCCGATTCCGGCATCGTCACTATCGGGAGCCATACGAGAACGCATTTTTGGCTATTGGGATCGGATGAGCATTTTCTTAAGAATGAGGTAGAGGAATCCAAAAAAATATTGGAAGAAAAACTCGGGCGGAAGGTTAACTCTTTCTGTTATCCTATGGGAGCGTTTGATGCGAAATCCAAAAAGGCGGTCGAGGCCGCCGGCTATATGTGCGCCGTTTCGACAAACCCGAAAAACTCGGCGCCGGACGATATATTCGCCATAAAACGCGTTAAGATCTCCCGCTCGTCGAACAATCTATTAACATTCTGGGCCGAGACAACGAAATATTATACCTGGTTCAAGCAGCATAAAGAGACTGAATGAATAGAATTTTGATAGTGAACGTTAACTGGATCGGCGACACGCTCTTCTCGACGCCGTTCATACGCGCGGTTCGGGACGCGTATCCTGACAGTTATATCGCCTGCCTCTTGCATCCGCGGACTAAAGAGATGCTCGAGCTGAACCCTTGCCTGAACGAACTTATCATTTACGACGAAGAGGGCGTCCACCGCAGCTTGTTTGGGAAACTAAAACTTATCGTATCTTTGAAGCAGAAAAAATTCGACGTTGCTTTCCTCCTTCACAGGTCGTTTACGAAGGCCCTGATCATATTTCTTGCCGGGATAAAAGAGAGGATAGGGTATCCGACGAAGAGAAGAGGAATGCTATTGACAAAGATGGTCGAAGCGCCGGCGGAAGAGCTCCATAAAGTCGAGTATTTTCTCGATATTGCCAGGGCATCGGGCATAACGCCTAAAAATAAGTCCTATGAATTTTTCATAAACGATTCCCACAAGAATTTCATAGCGGATCTGTTACGCGGTTCGGGCGTCTCGGAAAAAGATACGGTCGTAGTCCTATGTCCCGGCGGCAATTGGGATCCGAAGAGGTGGCCTAAAGAAAATTTTGCCAGGCTGGCAGATAGTTTATCGAAAAATTCGGGCGCGCGGATCGTGATATCCGGTGCCAAAAAAGACCTGAAGCTGGCCGAAGAGATAAAGGGCATGATGAAGACCGAACCGGTCATTACCGCCGGAAAGACCACATTGAAAGAGCTCGCCGCTCTTTTAGCGCGCTCCAGCCTTGTCATCGCCAATGACACCGGCCCGATGCATCTGGCGGTTGCCATGAAGGCGAAGACGATAGCGCTATTCGGGCCGACCTCACCCGCGGTCACCGGCCCGTACGGCGCTGGCCCTTATAAAATCGTCTCGAAGAACGATTCCTGCGATATACCATGCTACGATATGACATGCACGGACAATCGCTGCATGCAAAAGATAAAAGTTGAGGATGTTTTGAAAGAAGCGGCTGAGATGCTGGAGGTGAAATGAACCCTGCACCTTCTAATGAAGGTTTCAGGGTTCGGGAAGAAGGTGCAGGGTGAAGATAGACAAGTCGGAAATTAACCGCATCCTGGTAATAACGCTGAGCAATATCGGCGACATTATCCTGACGACGCCCGTGATAAGTACGCTTTTGAAAGAATTTCCGAAAGTAAGGATCGACGTCATGGTCGGCCCCCAGGGCAGGGAGATATTTGAGAAGGACCCTAATGTCTTCAAGGTCATCATTTACGATAAACATATGACGATAGGTGAGAAACGGCGGCTGCAGCTGAAACTGAAGAAACTGCGATACGACCTTGTGGTGGACATAAGGAATACGGTCTTTCCTCTCCTTATCGGGCCGAAATACAGGACCGCTACGATACAGAAATTCCCGCGCTCTGTCCTGCATAGTAGGAAACGCCATCTCTACCGGCTTAAATCAGTCGGCATAGATAACCTCGAGGAGCTGCCATATATACATATTACCAAAGAAGACGATGCGCACGTTGAAAAGTTGTTGAAGGAAAACGGCGTTGCCGATCCGATAGTCGTGGTGAACGCGGGCGCGAAGAGCCATTTGAAAAGATGGACCATCGATGGTTTCGCGGAAGTATCCGACAGGCTGATATCCGAGTGCAGGACGAGCGTGGTTTTTGTAGGGCTGCAAGATGATGAGCCGATCGTAAAAGAGATCATGACAAAGATGAAGAATAAACCGCATAACTTTGTCAACAGGACCAACGTCAGACAGCTCGCGGGCCTGTTGAAGCGTTCGAGGCTCCTGATAACGAACGACAGCGCGCCGCTTCACCTGGGCGGTGCTGTCGGGGTGAAGGTGGTGGCATTGTTCGGGCCTACGGATCCCAGAAAATACGGTCCGATCGGAGAGTTCGACGTCGTGATAAAGGAAAAACTCTCCTGCGCGCCGTGCGAGAGCGCGCAATGCGTCCGTAATTATGA
>PLLI01000093.1 GCA_003140915.1 Candidatus Omnitrophota bacterium | reverse complement strand
GCCCGCGAGTTCCTTGAATAGCCTCGTGAACGATTCCGTATTTTGATACCCCATCTTATAAGCTATCTGGTCGATGTTCATCCCGGTATTTTCCAGCAGGACTTTTGCCTCCCGCATCTTTACCTTCAACCTGTATTCGTTAAAACCTATCCCGATATTTTCCTTGAATATCCTGCTTAAATATTTCGGGCTCAGGCTCACTGCCTCGGAGGCGTCTTTGAGGCATACCTTTTTATAACAATTACGCTCCATGAAACGTTTTACCTTCTCGATCTTATCCGTCACCCCTTCTGCCGCAGGTTTGCCTGCTTTTGATTCCAGCAGCTCTTCGATCACCCGTTTCGTGTCATCGACGTCCAGCGGTTTTTCCAGGTAATCGTCGGCGCGTCCTTTTAACGCTTCTATGGCCACATCTTCGGAACTATGTCCGGTCAGAATAATGATGCCGAGGTCGGGATCGATGGCTTTGATATCCTTCAAAACCTCGGTACCTTTCGCCCCCGGCATATTTACGTCTAATATCACCAGGTCGATCTCGTTCGGCCTTTTCAATATCCTTAACGCTTCTTCACCGTTCCCGGCCTCTACGACCTCGTAAGTCTCCAGGAATTCTTTAAACTCTTCCCTGAAACCCCTATCATCATCCACGAGCAATATCTTATTGGGCATAATGGTCTCCTAAAATGCAATATAATTATAATTATACAAAAGCGTTATCTTGTCAAGGGTTTTTAGCCTTTATTGACAATGCGGCTTCCGGCGTGATATCATAGTGCGCATGTCCCGGCCAATCGCGGTTATTACGAGAAATTTGATCAATTTAGTCTATCCCCTGCACTGCGCAGCCTGCAAAATCGCCCTGGACCCGATGAACCGCTCAGGGATATGCTTGTCCTGCGAAGGCAAAATAAAGAGAAATCCTAAGCCATATTGTCTTCGATGCGGCCGCCCCGTTCACTCGGACGGAAAACTATGCGAGGAATGCGAGCGGACAAGTTTCGCTTTCGACAGGGCCTGGTCGGCATATTTATACGATGGCGCCTTGAAAGAGCTGATCCATCTCTTCAAATACAGGGGAAAGCTGGCTCTCTCCGGCGTTCTTTGCGGCAAAATTTGCGAATTTATTGATGATACCAGGGAAATTATCGACGGGGTTGATCTTATAACTTTCGTCCCCCTCCATAGGGGATGGCTGAATGAAAAAGAGTTTAACCAGTCAGGTATCCTGGCCGCTGCGATTTCCTCAAAATTCAGGATGCCGGTCTCAAGGCTCCTGGAAAAGCGAGTGAACACCCGGCGGCAGAATGAACTATCCAGGGATGAGCGGCTGACAAATCTCACGGGCGCGTTCAAACCAAAAGATAATGCCCTTATAGGCGGGGCAAATATACTTCTGATAGACGATGTCATGACGACCGGCACGACATTAAACGAGTGCGCGAAGACTCTAAAATCCGCCGGGGCTGTCGAGGTGAGGTGCCTGACATTGGCAAGAGGGTTATGACCGCATGAAAATAATAGACAGATATATGGTCAGGGGTTTCTTATCGCCATTCGTATGGTGCCTCTTCATATTTACCATAATGGCAATAATCATCGACATATTCTCATTCATAGAGGATATCGTCAAATTCAAGATCCCTGCCTCTTCATTGGCCGCCTTCTACATATACTATTCCCCGACCATCATTTTACAGGTAACGCCGATGGCTGTATTGCTCTCCACCATATTCATATTGAGCAACCTGAATAAGAATAACGAGATAACGGCTATGAAATCGAGCGGCATAAGCCTTTGGCGAGTGATGTCTCCTCTCGTCATTCTCGGCCTCATTATAAGCATTGCGTCATTCATCGTGAGCGACAGGGTGATACCGATAAGTTCAAAAGTCTCCAACATGATAAGGCGAGACGAGCTCGAAAAAGAAAAGCGCAAAAATAATCCGCAGAAGGTCATCGAGAACGTCGCTGTTTACGGCGCCGGCAACAGGATAGTCTTCGCGAGACTATACGATACTGAAAAGAAGCTTCTTACGGACGTAATAGTCCATGAACATGACATATCGGAAAACCTCGTCTCCAAGATCACGGCCCAGTCGGGCGTCTGGACGGGCGATTCATGGAAATTTTATAAAGTGATCATGTGGAAGATAGATAATACCGGTAAGATCCTGAGTGAGCCTACGTTTTACGCCGAAAAGATAATTCCATTAAAAGAGAGGCCCAGGGATTTTGCGTATAAGGAGTGGCATTCGGAATATATGAGTTACGCGGAACTCAAGAACTACATAAAAAATTTCAGGGGCGCCAGCACCAAGTTCGTCAGAGGGCTCACGGTCGACCTGCACCAGAAGATCTCGTTCTCCGTCATAAGCCTAGTGATAATATTGATAGGGGCGCCGTTCGCCCTGATAACGACCCGCGGCGGTGTGATGATAGGGGTGGGGATGTCGATCGCAATAGGCTTGTTATATTATGCCTGCCTTGCCATAAGCATAGCTTTTGGCAAGGCCGGGATATTGCCGCCCATCGCATCGGCATGGCTGGGCAATATGGTTTTTGCTATTATCGGGATATATCTTATCAACAAGAGGATGTGAGCTAATCCGCGCCTTCCCCATCCATATGCACGTGAGTGCCGGCGCCTTTCCTTGATATTACTCTTTTCAAGGTAGTGTGCTGCGATACGAGTTCGCGCGTATTATGTACGTTGAGTTTCTCGAAAAGGAATTCGAACTTCGCTTCGATCTCTTTGGCTATCTTCTCCCTTATGTCCGCGCTCAGCCCCATTATCTCTTTCTTGAACGGCCCGAGCGCTTTCTTTCTCGCGCTGTAAAGGAACTGCTCCTCTGTCTGGTCGGCCTTCTTCTCAGAGGCAAGGTTTTTCTTTACCCAATCATAGATCTTATCTTTAAGCTCTTTCGGAAAGTGGAGGCTGTCATAGACCATATTCTGGAAACCTGTCGCGAGATGGACTTCGGCAGTGCCTTCCTCAGGAAATTTGCCGAAGGCCTCATCGGGTAATGTGGATGCGCCGTGCTGGACCGCGCCGGATAACCCGTACTCTTCGCGCGCGAGTTTCGAGAGGGTCCTCAGCGTATCGAAATCGAGCTTGACCTTGGCGATCGTCCCATCCGGCAAAACCACGCCTCCATGCGAAGTTCCGGTCTGGACGCTTATTTTTGATATCCCGCACCGCCTTTTGCGGAGGCGCTCTTTATACCCGGACATGAAAGCGCGCAGGTCTTCCGGGGTCGAATTCTGGTGCCCGACCTCGCCTATCTCGCCGCCGACGGAAACCTCTATGCCGCGCGGCTGGTTCTGGCGGATAAAGTTCGTGAGGAGAGCGCAGACTTCGTAATTTAACTCCTGTTGTTTCTTTATGTCCGGCTTAGAAAGATCTACGAGCGTCGAAGAATCGATATCGATATTATAGAATCCGGCCTCCAGGGCATGAGCGATCAGTGCCTTTAAACTATCGACTTCTTTCTCCGGGTTCTCTTTATAATTCTTCGCGTTCGCCTGGAAGTGATCACCCTGTATGAATACCGGGCCGGCCCATCCTTCCTTTATTGCCGCGGCAAGACAGACAGCCGTATATTCCACCGCCGGCTGGCCCGTATAGCCCATCTCGGATTTTGCTATCTCAAATATGAATGCGCCGGCATTATTCTTCTTAGCCACCCGGAATATGGCCTTGGCGAGATCGTAAGTAAGCACCCTCAGGTTCATTGCGGGCGTCGTGAAATTGTTGGGGACCTCTCCCTTTCCCCGCGCCAGGTAAAACTCGTTTATGCTCGAAAGGAATATCCCTTTCTTATATGCGATATCCGTTATCTTCTTTGCCAGTTTTTTCTTCTCATCGAGAGAATCAGTTAAAATAAGATCCATTGCAAGTCTGTCCATGTCGATCGGCCTTCTACCCATTGCTATTCAATTCTCCTCTCTACGTTCCCATCTCCCAGCTATCAAGATACTTCCTCTGCTCTTCTGTCAGAGTGTCGATCCTGACACCAAGTGATTCCAATTTCAATTTTGCTATGTTCTTGTCTATAAACTCAGGCACGTCGTAAACTTTTCGCTCGAGGGACTTGTGGTTCTTGGCTATATATTCGCAGGCCAAAGCCTGGTTGGCGAAACTCATGTCCATTACGCTCGCGGGATGGCCTTCCGCCGAAGCGAGGTTAATGAGCCTTCCCTCGCCAAGAAGGTTCACACGCCTGCCGTTCTTGAGCGTATACTCTTCCACATAATCCCTTACCGTCCGTTTCCTGACCGCAAGCTTTTCAAGCGCGGGTATGTCGATCTCGACGTTAAAATGTCCGGAATTAGCTACGATAGCGCCGTCTTTCATTATTTTAAAGTGTTCGTCCCTTATAACATGTATGTCGCCGGTCAGGGTAACTATGACATCCGCCTTCCTGCACGCCTCTTTTAAAGGCGTGACCGTGTAGCCGTCCATCATGGCCTCGAGCGCCTTTAGCGGGTCTACCTCTGTGATGGTAACGTTCGCGCCCATCCCCCTGGCGCGCATGGCAAGCCCTCTGCCGCACCATCCGTAACCGCAGACTACAAAGTTCAATCCCGCCAGCAATACGTTGGTCGCGCGCACTATCCCATCTATGGTCGACTGGCCGGTCCCGTAGCGGTTATCGAAGAGATGTTTCGTGAGAGCCTCGTTCACCGCGATTATCGGATAGGCTAACAATTTCTGCTTCTCCAGGCTCTTCAGCCTTATAACGCCGGTGGTCGTCTCTTCGGTCCCGCCCAATATATCTTTAACAAGGTGGCGTTTGGACTTCTGGACGGTAGAGACAAGGTCTGCCCCGTCATCCATCGTGATGTTAGGCCTCATCTCTAAAACGCTGTTTATGTGTCCGTAATACGTCTTGCTCTTCTCGCCCTTGATCGCAAATGTCGGGATCCTGTAATCTTTTACGAGCGCGGCGGCGACATCGTCCTGGGTGCTGAGCGGATTTGACGCACAGATAGCGACATCGGCCCCGCCTTCCTTTAATGTATGGACAAGGTTCGCCGTCTCGGTGGTAACGTGCAAGCAGGCCGCTATCCTCAATCCTTTGAGGGGCTTCTCTTTCTTGAAATGCTTCCTGACTAATGAGAGGACGTTCATATATTCGTTCGCCCACTCTATCCTAAGCCTGCCCTTGTTCGCGAGGGCTAAATTCTTAATGTCATACCGCATCATATTCTCCTGACGGGTTCTAGGTTGTAGGTTCTAGGTTCTAGGATACGGAGCTTTCTTTCACCCCACACCCTACAACCTATTTTACGTACTTTTTAAGATCCTTGACCATATCGGTCTTTTCCCACGTGAAAGATTCTCCGTCCCTGCCGAAGTGCCCGTAGGCCGCTGTCTGCCTGTATCTTAATCCGTCCGATTCGCGCAGTTTTAATTCCGCCATGATCCCGTGCGGCGTCAATTCAAAATGCTCCTGTATTATCGTTATTATCTTGTCGTCGCTCAATTTTCCCGTCCCGTAAGTATTTACCATTACCGATACCGGATCCGCGCGGCCGATGACATACGCAAGCTGGATCATGAGTTTATCGGCGATCCCCGCCGCAACAAGGTTCTTCGCTATGTAGCGCCCCATGTACGCCGCCGAGCGGTCGACTTTTGTAGGGTCTTTTCCGGAGAAAGCGCCTCCGCCGTGCGGGACCGTTCCGCCGTAGGTATCGACCACTATCTTGCGGCCGGTCATCCCGGTATCGGACTGCGGGCCGCCGACCAAAAATATACCGGTCTGGTTAATAAAAAACTGCGTCTCTTTGTCGAGATAATCTTTTAAGACCGGCCTGGCAACCTTAGCTATGATCTCCCGCCTCGCGTCTTCGGAAAACAAGCCCGTCTTCTTGTCTACGGCCTCCTCTGTATGCTGAGAGGCCAGGACTATCGATGTCACCCGGGCAGGCTTGTCATCGAGGTATTCTACCGTAACCTGCGCTTTACCGTCGGGGCCCAGATATTTCAACGTATTATTTTTACGCAGCTCCGCCATCCGCCGGCACAGCTTGTGGGCGAGCATTATGGGAAGCGGCATAAGTTCCGGAGTCTCGTTGCAGGCATAACCCATCATCATGCCCTGGTCGCCGGCCCCGCCCTTATCCACGCCGAGCGCTATGTCGGGCGACTGTGTGTGTATGGCGTTCAATATGGCGCATGTGTGATAATCGAATCCGTATTTCGGATGGCTATACCCGATATCTTTAAGGATACCCCTGCAGAGTTTGTGTATGTCGACGTAAGCGCTGGTCGTTATCTCTCCGCCTATTATTATAAGGCCCATCGTCACGTATGTTTCACAGGCCACGCGGCCGGAGGGGTCCTGTTTCAAAACCTCGTCGAGAACTCCGTCCGAGACCTGATCGCAAACTTTATCCGGATGCCCTTCGGTCACGCTTTCCGAAGTGAAGAGATATTTATGTTTCGTCACTCTTATTTTTCTCCTTCTTTAAATATTCCTCATCTGCCTTCCTGTAAGATTCCATATTCCCTATGTCATACCGATCTTCGGAGAAGGCGAACCCGTAAACCTTGTCGCGCTTCGCAAGCCACCCGAGGCGATTACCTGGGGCGTCAAGCTTGTTCTGCATTTTAACATATTCGTTTATAAATGCAACTTTATCTTTCGGAAAATAGTATATCCCCGTAGATATGAGGGACGATTTCGGTTTTTCGGGTTTCTCTTCGAAGTCAATGACCCTATTATCGGCGTCTATCTTCACGACGCCGAAGTTCCTGGCAAGCTCTATCGAGCCTATATCATGGACGGCTATCGAAACTCCGTCCTTTTTTGCGGCGAACTTGAGAAAACTATTCAGGTCGAATTCGAAGAGATTGTCGCCCGCGACCACCAGGATATCCCCTGCGATCGATTCCTCTTTTATTACGAATTCCAGGTCCTTTATCGCGCCGAGCCTGTTCTCGTTACTCGTCGTGCCGTCGCATATCAGGGATATCTTTTTTTCGTGTTTGGATGCTTTCAGCCAATCGCTGAAATTTTTGAAGAATTTGGAATTCGTGATTATGTAGATAGAGGAGATGCCCTTTACCTTTAAAACATGCTCGAGTATCCTCGCGATCATCGACTTGCCGCCTATCGGAAGCAGAGACTTGGATGTATCGAGAGTCAAGGGCTGAAGCCTCACCGCGTAACCTGCCGCTAAAATTATAAGCGTCATAAAATGACTACCTTTCTTTTAAAGCGTTTTTAAGATATGTTATCCGCTCTACGGGCGTCGGATCCGTCCTGTTCAATATTGCCAGGTAAACGCTTACAAAATCCCCTATGTAAAGAAGGGAGAATATCCTCGCCAGCCGCGTTCGGCCGAGCGCGGATATTTCAATTACCCTATGGCCTTCTTTATTTATCATCTTTTTTGTGATATCCATTCTTCTGGATATCCGCGGATGGTCAAGCGCGTCCTTCAGGATCACCGCGATAAAGCCCTTCAGTATCTTTTTCGGATTGTTCCATCCCGTGATCTCGTTGTGGTTCATCTCCGGAAAAAGATTGCCCGAAGATAGCGTCTTCGCGTTTTCCGCAAGCTGCCCGCGCCATCTTGTTACCACGCAGTCCATATAGTCCTGGCTTGCGTAAATGACCGGGTATTTATCATAGATGGATATGGCGGTAAGTTTCGCAATGTTTTTCTTTTCGCCCACTCTGAACCCGGCCCTATTGCGCCTGATATCATCTAAAAGCTTTATCGTCTCGTCTACAGCGCGTAAATCGCATTTTACGATATTTATCTTCGATAAAAGTATGAGCGCGGGAAAGAACATGTAGCCGATCGCGCATCGCGGCGGCAAACCTTTAGGTATGGATACGACCGGGACATTATCCTTATCCGCCAGTTTACGCAAAACCCCATTGGAAGTTACAACTATCAATTTCGCCCTCTTCTTTGAGGCATCGCGGTAAGCGCTTATCGTCTCTTCCGTATCCCCCGAATAGCTCGATACAATGACAAGCGTCCGCTCGTCGACAAAGCCGGGCAAAAGATAATTCCTGTTTACAAAGAGCGGCACTTTTGCTTCGTGCCATAAATAGGATCTCAGGACGTCCGATCCGATAGCCGAACCGCCGAGGCCTGTGCAGACTATATTACGATAGGGGGTTTTGTAATGATCGGGCAGGTTAAACGCCAAGCCTATATTCTTCGCTTCAAGGCATTGCCTGGGGAACGAATCGATCGTCGCCAGCATGCCGGACCTGTCGTATTTCTCTAACAATCTCGGGTCATCAAGCGAAAGCATCTGTCATTCCACTTCTATAGCAAGATCCGGTACTATCTCGGTCAATTTTCTCTTGGCGAACCTTTCGACCTCTTTGCCGGTCGTAAGGGTGACGGCCTCCTGGGCTATCTCTTTGGCCTGCCTGAGCGTCACACTCCTTATTATCCGCTTGATCTCCGGTATCGCTATGGGAGAGGTGCTGAACTCATCCAGGCCGAGCCCGAGAAGTATTATGGTCATTATTATATCGCCTGCCATTTCACCGCACATCCCGATCCATATCCCGGCGTTGTGCCCGCTCTCTATGACGTTCCTGATCAGCCGTAGTACGGCCGGATGGGCGGGTTCGTATAGATAAGCTATCTTCTCATTAACCCTATCTACAGCAAGCGAATATTGGATAAGATCGTTAGTGCCTATGGAGAAGAAATCGACT
>PLLI01000049.1 GCA_003140915.1 Candidatus Omnitrophota bacterium | reverse complement strand
CTGGAAGTGAACCCGCGCGCCTCGCGGACCATTCCGTTCGTGAGCAAGGCCATCGGCGTACCTCTTGCTAAACTCGCGACAAAGATAATGTTAGGCAAAACCTTGAAAGAGATAGGCTTCACAAAAGAACGGACGATAAACTACGTTTGCGTCAAAGAATCCGTATTCCCATTCATAAGATTCCCCGGCGTGGATGCTATCCTCGGCCCGGAGATGAAATCTACGGGCGAGGTTATGGGGATAGATACGACGTTCGGCGCGGCTTACGCGAAGAGCCAGATCGCGGCTGGGCAGAATCTCCCGACAAAAGGCAGCGTTTTTATCAGCGTGAAGAATCAGGATAAGCGCAACATTATTTTCGTAGCCAAGAAGCTTTTTGATCTTGGTTTCCATATAATGGCCACCTCCGGCACCGCCGAGGCGTTAAAGAATAGCGACATCGACGTCGAGGTCCTGCCGAAACTATTGGAGGGAAGGCCCAACATACTCGACCTGATGAAAGACGGCAAGATCGCGCTAATAATAAATACTCCTTCGGGAAAGATGACAAAAGAAGATGAAACGAAGATACGCTCGCATGCCATACTTCACAATGTGCCGCTCATCACGACAATTTCAGGCGCCCAGGCATCGGTGAACGGTATTGAAAATATGATGAAACAGAAAAAGATCTCTGTAAAGCCGTTGCAGGATTACTACAGGAAAAAATAATGAAAGAATATTGTGGAGTAGTGGGAATATATGGAAATAAGAACGCCAGCCAACTTGCCTACCTGGCATTATACGCCTTGCAGCACCGCGGCGAAGAGTCCGCCGGCATCGTAACTTTCGACGGCAAGAAGACGCACCTGCATAAAGGGATGGGCCTGGTCGGGGACCTCTTCAAAGAGGCTGACCTTAAAAAATTGAAAGGTTCTATAGCTATAGGCCACGTGCGTTATTCCACAACCGGGTCAAGCACCGTCAAGAACGTCCAGCCATTACTGATAAATCTCGATTCCGGCGGCTTCGCGCTCGCCCATAACGGCAACCTCACCAATTCGGTCGAGCTTAGAAATGAACTGGAAGACAGCGGATCGATCCTGCAGACTACGATGGATTCCGAGCTGATCGTCCATTTTCTCGTCAGAGACCATCAAAATAATTACAGGGGCAAGGTAATGCCCATAGTCCAACGGCTCGAGGGCGCGTTCTCATTCGTCATAATGATTAATGATTCGATCTACGCAATGCGCGATCCGCACGGCTTCAGGCCGCTGTGCATAGGCAAGTTGGACGGAGGCTATGTCGTGGCAAGCGAGACCTGCGCCCTCGACATGATCCAGGCGCAATATGTCAGAGACGTTGAGCCGGGCGAGATAGTGATACTCGACAAGAACGGTTTAACCTCGCTAAAGTCGCCTGAACAAAAAAGACACGCGTTCTGTATATTCGAATATATCTATTTCTCGAGGCCGGACAGCAATATATTTACCAAGAGCGTATATTTGACAAGAAAAAATCTTGGAAGGATGCTGGCAAAAGAATACCCGGTAGAGGCCGACATGGTAATGCCTATACCGGATTCCGGGACTTACGCCGCGTTAGGTTATGCGGAAGAATCGCACATACCGCTTGAAATGGGCTTTGTAAGAAATCATTACATCGGGAGAACGTTCATCCAGCCGAGCCAGCTTATCAGAGACTTTAAGGTAAAGATTAAACTAAATCCGATACGCGATGTATTAAAAGATAAACGCGTAGTCATCGTGGAAGACTCTATCGTGCGCGGTACGACATCGAGAGGCAGGGTAAGGGCGCTGCGCCAGGCGGGAGCAAAAGAGATACATATGAGAGTGAGTTGCCCTCCGCTCATATCGCCTTGTTTCTACGGAATAGACTTCCCGACTAAAAAAGAACTCATAGCCTCCAGCCATACGATCGAAGAGATAAGAGAGTTTATAGGGGTGGATACCCTCAAGTATTTAAGCCTTGACGGTATGCTGAGCTCCATGATGCTGCCTAAGGAAGAGTTTTGCACGGCCTGTTTCACCGGAAATTATCCGACGACGATATGCAAGCCGCCGTCGAAGAAGGCGCTCGAAAAGACACGGTGTCAGGGGTTAGAGATCAAATAGGAAAAATGGCCCAAGAGAAAATTTTAATCATCGATTTCGGTTCGCAATATAACCAGCTTATCGCGCGGAAGATAAGAGAGCTGAACGTCTTCTGCGAAATAGTTCCCCCGATGATCTCCGCCGCCTCAATAAATCCCGTAGAGACCAGAGGCATAATACTTTCCGGCGGCCCCGCCAGCGTTTACGCGCACGGTGCGCCCACCTGCGACAACCGTTTATTTAATCTCGGCATACCGGTCTTAGGTATCTGCTACGGGATGCAGCTGATGGCAAAGATCCTGGGAGGGAAGGTCGAACACGCCCATTCGAGAGAATACGGCCGCGCCACGCTTACCGTCACGAATCACCGGCTTCTATTCAAGGATATTCCGAAAAACAGCGTTACCTGGATGAGTCATGGCGATAAAGTCAGGGCAATGCCGCGCAATTTCAAAAGGATCGGCATGTCGAGGAATACCTCTATCGCCGCGTTCGCGAATTTCGACCGCAATCTCTTCGGCGTCCAGTTCCATCCGGAGGTGGCGCATACCGAATACGGCAAGACGATCCTGAAAAATTTCGTAAAGGACGTGTGCGGCGCGAGGTGTAACTGGTCGATGAAGTCTTTTGTGAAGGAGACTGTCGCCGATATAAGGAAGACCGCCGGCAAAGACAAGGTTATTCTCGGATTATCCGGCGGTGTCGATTCTTCAGTAGCCGCCGTCCTGATAAATAAGGCGATAGGGCACAGGCTCGCCTGCATATTCGTTGATAACGGGCTATTGCGCAAAGACGAGGCCCGCCTTGTCAGAGAAGTCTTCCAAAAACATTTTAAACTAAATCTCAAAGTCGTCGACGCGTCCGAAGAATTCCT
>PLLI01000104.1 GCA_003140915.1 Candidatus Omnitrophota bacterium | reverse complement strand
TTTGCTCTGTCAAAATCTGGACCTTATTTTTAAAATCCTCCGCCGGCTCCGCCGCCTCCTCCTCCGCCGCCACCGAAACCGCCACCACCAAATCCGCCTCCAAAACCTCCGCCGCCACTGCCGGAACTTCCGCTGCCAGCATAAGTAAAAAAATTGCTGCGTTTACTTTTTGGTAAATCATACCAGGAACTAAGCCGGAATAGCGACACTATTGAAAATATGATAAAGAAAATAAACGATGCTATACGTGATATAAAAAAAAGAATAGCGCACCCGACCAATGCTAAGGGTAAACTAAGATAAAAAGGAGCAGCGCTAGCGATAATCAAAATAAAAAAAGCTGCTTTAAAAATACCTGTCGATCCGTTTATCGCTCGCGAATTATTATTTACGGGCTTGAGATGAATACCGTCTAAGTTGTTAAGCGTAACTCCAGCATCCTTCGCGACTATGTTTGCGATAGCTGCCGCACCATTATATAATCCCAGGCCGTAATTTCCGTTTTTGAAATACGGCACCATATAATTGCGGCCGATCTCGCCGCAACGGCCGTCAGGCAATATGCCTTCGACGCCATAGCCGGTCTCTATCCGCCATCGCCTCTCCTTAATGGCCAGAAGTATCAGGACACCGTTATCTTTACCCTTCTTCCCGGGCCTCCAACTGTCAAAGAGCATCCTCGCATATTCTTTTTCGTCGTAAGGAGCTATCGAGGTAACCGTCACGACGGCAATCTCCGCGCTCGTCTTCTCTTTCAGCTCCCCGATCAGCGTATTCAGCTTATCGCGGTATTCCTGCGGGATGACGTTCGCGAAATCATTTACCCACCCGACGGGCTGCGGCACGTTCTCTGCAAATGCATGGTGCGCGCTCACCAGGGCCGTAAATAATAATATGAAAAAAGGCTTCCTCAGCATTTAGCCCTTATAGTCCGTCCACTATATCAGAGATCTTTTCGAGGTCGTTAACGAACGAGTTGAATAGCGCCGCCGCATCTTTGCGCGGCAGGCGCCTGTCAGCGGTCTTTGCCGCCAATATCTTCTTCATGCCGGATATATCTATGTGAAATTCGACCGCAATACCGTCCAGTATCTCCCCTTTCAGATAGGCAGCCGATCCTTTCTTTAACCTTAATATGTTCCGCAGAACGTGAAGGGATGAAGTAAAGAATTTCAGGAGCAGCTTGTCCAGGTCCGGATCGTTCATGCCCGCCAGATAGACCCTCTTTACGCTGAGGATCTTTGACTTTAGCTCCTGCTCACACTGGAACCGGAGGTTTTTAATATCGATCTTCAAACCGGCCAGAAGATCGCTGCCGTATAATATCTTATGGTTCTCTTTAATGTCGAGGAATTCTATTGGGAAGACATCCGCGGAATTTTTGATATAAATCTCGGTAAAGAAAATGACTTTCAGGGGACGGAATTTATATTTGTTCAATAACGGGGCGATCCTGGAAAGGTTCGCAAGGCTCGTATCTCGTAAAATAACGGCTATGTTCACGTTCGAGTGCCGCGCGCTGAATTCGCCGCTCGCGGCGCTGCCGTAGAGGATAATGGAAACCAGCTCATCGCGGTAGATATCCCTCGCCCGGTTCACGAAATCCGCCAGCAGGCGTTCGATCTTATCCGGTAACCGCGCTGCGTTCATACGGCCGCTCCCTCTTATTTAGGCTATTTCCGCTTCGAGCTTATTTATCAAAATCGATATTTCCTTGATGAGATTCGCCGGCAAAAGCTTCTGTGATTCGATATCGGCATTCAAGGTCTTTAACGAAGAGACGAGGCGTTTCACCACCGCCATCTTCCGTCTTTGACGGGCCTCGGCAGGTTCAAGCTCTTCGCGTTCCCTGATGAGCGTGGTGAGGTCTCTTTTGAACTGGCTCGGGTCCTTGCCCATCTCAAGGACATCTTTCCTGAAACGCTGGTAATCATCCCTGTCGATATTAGTCTTATTTTTGGCAAGCCGGAGCAGATTGACGGATTCGTAACTGGGGACCGCGGCCGGCGACATGGATCCGGAATGCTCTTTTTGCAGGTAAACCGGCTCTTCTTTTTCGAGAAAATAGTAGGATTTCAAAAGCTTCATGGCCGTGGCCTTCTTGATGCCGATTTCTTTCTGTGCATATGCATCGAAGGTCAGGAAACCCCATTCTTTATATGCCTTGTCCTTCCATACGGAATAGAGGGCCTGGCCCAGATCTATCCATGACGTCTTGAAATTCTTTGCGCTCTGCAGGACCCTGTAACGGATAGAATCCTGTTCAATGCCACCCATCTTCTCTTCGAGCCGTTCAAGCGATTTCGTTTTCATGGCCTTATATTATAGCGCAAAATTTTATATTTTTAAACTATTTTCGATTGGCCTAAAATTTGATATTGACACCTTCATCTAAATATTTTATGATTGTAGCATGCTGAAAAAAGTCATACTGTCGCTTGCCATATGGACCACTATCTCGACCATCACTATCCTTTTATACTTCGCCATGCTTCTTGTCATCATCCTCTTCCCTTTTGACAGATCAAGAAAGATTGCTCACGCCCAATGCTTTTGGTGGGCAAAAGCCGTAGTTTGGCTAAATCCATACTGGGAAGTCTCGGTAAGCGGCCTTGAGAACATCAATGCAAAGAGGACTTATATAATAGTGGCGAACCACCAAAGCCTTGCCGATATCGTAATCGTTTATCTGACAAAGATGCAATTTAAATGGGTAGCCAAGGAAAGCCTCTTCAAGGTCCCGTTCGTGGGGTGGTGCATGTCTCTGGCCAAACATATAAAACTTGAGCGCGGCGAGTTCAGCAGTATAAAAAAAGTCTATCGCCAGGCAGCCATATGGCTCAAAAGCGGTATGTCTGTATTATTTTTTCCGGAAGGTACCCGCAGCGAAACCGGCGAGATGAAGGATTTTCAGAATGGGGCGTTCAAGTTAGCTATAAAAGAGCGGGTTTCGATATTGCCCGTATTGATCAAGGGAACGGGCGGCGCCATCCCGAAAGGGACCTGGCTATTCCAGACGAAGATACCGGCAACTATAAAAGTACTCCCCGCGATCGATGTTTCCGGTTTCTCGCCCGGCGATTTTTCAAAACTGCGCGACATGACCCGCTCCGCGTTGAAAGCCGCTTGAGTGGCCTATCTCTTCATATATGGGACATTCCAGATATTCTTGGCGTAATCCGCTATCGTCCTGTCGCTGGAAAATTTTCCTGATTTCGCCACGTTGATTATCGATCTCTTTATCCAATCCGTATTATTCCTGTATGCCTCAGAAACGGCTTCCTGCGTATCCAGATATTCGGCAAAGTCCGCGCAAACGAAGAAATGATCGTTCGTTGTAAGGTTCCGGATTATCGGTTCGAAGAGGCCGAATTCGACGGGTGAAAGAAAATCGCTCCGGATAATATTGACAATCTCCCGCAGCTGCTGGCATCTATCGATATAAAAATTCGGGTCATACCCCTGGCTGCGCAATTTCTGTATCTCGTCCGACCTGAGCCCGAAGATGAAGATGTTATCTTTGCCCACAGCATCCGCTATCTCTATGTTCGCCCCGTCGAGCGTCCCGATCGTCAATGCGCCGTTCACCATGAACTTCATGCAGCCCGTTCCCGAAGCCTCTGTCCCGGCAGTCGATATCTGTTCGGAGAGATCGCTCGCGGGAAAGATCTTCTCGGCCAGCGAAACACAGTAATTTTCAAGGAAGACCACCTTTATCCTGCCGTCGATCGCCTTGTCTTTATTGACGACATCGGCTATGCTGTTAATAAATTTGATCGTGAGCTTCGCCATCGCGTAGCCCGGAGCGGCCTTTCCGCCTAAGATGAACGTACGCGGCTCTACATCGGCGCCGGGGTCTTTCTTTATCTTCAGATATTGGGAGAGTATATAGAAACCAAATAGAAGCTGCCTCTTGTATTCATGTATGCGCTTCACCTGCACGTCGAACATAGACGATGGATCGACCTCAATTCCGGTAGTTTTATATATATAACCGGCGAGATCTTTTTTATTCGCCGTCTTTACATCGCGCCATCTATTGCGGAATTCTTTATCGTCTTTTAAGGGGAGCAGTTTTTCCAGCTTATAAAGGTCGGTCACCCATCCATCACCTATCGCGTCTGTGATGAGGCCGGAAAGGGCCTCGTTTGCCTTTTTAAGCCATCGCCTTTGCGTAATGCCGTTCGTCTTGTTATTGAATTTTTCCGGGAATATTTCGTAAAAATCCTTGAAGAGCGCCGTCTTTAAAAGCTTCGAATGCAGTTCGGAAACGCCGTTTATGGAATGGCACCCGATAACGGCGAGATGCGCCATGCGCAATTTTTTAACGTCGCCCTCTTCCACTATTGACATCCTTCTCAAGCGGTCGTTATCTCCGGGAAACTCTTTGGCCACTTCTTTCAGGAACCTTAGATTTATCTCATAGATGATCTGCAGATGGCGAGGCAGGAGTTTTTCAAAGAGGCTGACCGGCCAGCTTTCGAGGGCCTCGGGCATGATCGTGTGGTTAGTATAGCCGAACGTATTAACGGTCACCTCCCAGGCAGTATCCCAATCTACCTTCTCCTCATCTACCAATATACGCATGAGCTCGGCTATGGCTATCGATGGGTGAGTATCGTTCAGCTGTATGGCCGCCTTGTCGGGCAGTTTTCGTATATCTGTATTCTCCGCCTTGAAACGACGGATTATGTCCGAAAGCGACGCCGCGGTGAAAAAATATTCCTGTTTTAAGCGAAGCTCCCTCCCCTGGCTTATATTATCGTTCGGGTATAGGACCTTGGAGATATTCTCCGTCGTCATCTTGTTCAAGACGGCCCGCTCATAATCACCGTCATTAAAATAGCTGAGGTCGAACTCTTCGCTCGATCTGGCCGACCAAAGGCGAAGCGTGTTGACTATGTCATTTTTATAACCGGGCACAGGCATGTCATACGGGGTGGCCAATACATCGTCCGTATCAACCCATTGGACCTGAAGTCTTCCATGTTCATCCTGGGACATGTAGGTGTGGCCGTAAAATCTGACCTTCACTGTGTACTCCAGGCGCTGAAACTCCCATGGATTGCCGCGCATCAGCCATTCATCGGGAAACTCGACCTGATAACCGTTTATGATCTTCTGGTTGAATATCCCGTATTCGAACCTTATCCCGTAACCGTGCGCGGGTATACCCAGGGTGGCCATAGAGTCGAGAAAGCAGGCCGCAAGCCTGCCCAGGCCGCCATTGCCGAGACCTGCGTCTATACCGTTCTCTTCGATCTCTTTAATATCAAAGCCCAGCTCCTTAAGCGCTTCTTTAGCCTCTTTCTCCAGTCCCAGGTTTATGATGTTCGTCCCCAGCAGCCTCCCGATCAAAAATTCCATCGAGAAGTAATAGACCCTCTTCTGGTTCTCTTTGTGAAATCGTTGCTGCGTGTGCGTCCATCGCTCGACGATACGGTCCCTGACGGCTATAGAAGTGGCCACGAAATCATCATGCATCGTCGCCGTGTACTTATCTTTGGCCAGGTTATACTCGCGGTTCGCGATGAACGACAAACGGAGCCCGTTCTTCGTCGTGTCCTTGTAAAATTTCTTTATCGTTTCCGGTTGGGATATAACGGCTTTTGACTTCATGGTATAGGTCCTTTCGCTATAACCTGCTGCCTGCGATAAAAATCGAACTCTCTCCGAATTTATTCTTTATCCTGTCCAGCGCCTTATGCCTGGCCTCGCTTTTTACCTCACCCGAATCCGCGAAAAGGCTGTCCTGTAAATTTGCAGGGCAAAAATTCGCGCACCTAACGCCCAATAGCCGGACCGGCTTACCCTTAGTATCAAAATCTTTATATAACGTCTTTACCGTCCTGTATAAAATATCTATGAAGTTCGTAGCATTTCCGACCGTAACGGACCTCGTGAACGTGCTGAAATCCGCAAGCCGTATCTTCAGGGTCATCGTCCTGCATTTGAGCCCTGCCGCGCGTAAGCGCCCGGAAACTTTTTCACATAAGGTCATGAGGGCACTCTCGATCTTCGGGACTTCGATAGTATCGACATCGAAAGTCACTTCATTACTGATCGATCTGGCTTCGAGCGCTCTCTCGACCGGCCTTTCATCGATGCCGTTGGCCATCCTCCAGAAATCCAGTCCCGTCTTGCCGAAGATCGCCGTCAATTCTTTCGGGGTTCGGTTACCAAGGTCGCCGATAGTCCGGATCCCGGCTTTTCCTAATATCTCCTCGCTCTTCTTCCCAAGCCCCCATATCCTGCGTACCTCCAACGGCCTCAAAAAATCGAGCAAGCCCTCTTCCGTCACTTCGACCAGCCCGTCCGGCTTATCTATGTCGGATGCTATCTTGGCGGCCATCTTCGTGGGCGCGAGCCCTACGGAAGCCGTCAGTTCCGTCAATCTCCTGATCTTCGCTTTGATGGTCCTACACGTTTCAATAGGCGATCCAAAGAGATGGTAACTTCCGGTTATATCCAGGAACGCCTCGTCAATACTCACAGGTTCGACATCCGGAGAAAAAGAATACAGTATTTTGTATATTTGCGCGGAAACTTGCGCGTATTTGTCCATGTCGACGGGGAGGAAGACGGCTTCGGGACATTTTCTATACGCCACCGAGATCGGCATCGCGGAATGTATGCCGTATTTGCGCGCCTCGTAAGAGCATGTCGAGACGACGCCTCTTCCGCGCCCCGCACGGGGATCGGCCCCGACCACAACCGGTTTGCCCCGCAAGGACGGCTGGTCCCTCTCTTCTATAGACGAGAAGAACGCGTCCATATCTATGTGCGCTATGTAACGCTTTTTGCTCAAAACCGTTTATTACCCCTTGAATACGACCAGCGCTTTTTCGTTATCGTTCGTAGAAACTATTAGCATCGCCGCGCAGCCTCCCGAGCATGTCGTGCCGTAAATATAGCGTATGTCGATCTTCGCGTCTAACATCTTTGCCGTGATGCTTTTCAGCGCCCCCGGCTTATTTTCAAGTTCTACGACTACAACCTCTTTTTGTTCTATCGCTTTAAAACCCGCTTTCTTTAATGCCTCTGCGGCCCGGAGGAGGTCGTCCGCCACTACCATTATCTTCGCTTCATTGCCCATGGCATAGCCCGCGACGCCTTCGATATTGATACCGTGATCCGCGAGGACCTTGGAAACGTTCGCCATCGTTCCCATCTTATTCGGAACCGTCAAAACCAGTTCCTTGCCCATTTCAGCATTCTTGATCATAACGTCCCTCCCTTTGTTATGTCCTTTCAGATTTCGTTAATCTTCTTTGTTCACGTATGACGCTTTCTATGCGCGCCCTCACATACGCTATCTCTTCCACATCTTCGATGCCTTCCGACGCGATGATCGCGAGCTCCTTTGCGAAAACTTTCCACGTCATGCACGCGTCTGCCAGCGCCCTGTGCTCAACGGGAGACTCGATGCCCAGATGCCTTGCAAGAACGCCCAGGCTGTACCTGCCCGCCTCCGGGAAGAACCTCCTCGCCAGGGCAAGCGCATCGATGACAAAATGACCCCT
>PLLI01000069.1 GCA_003140915.1 Candidatus Omnitrophota bacterium | reverse complement strand
TTGAACCATTTTACTTTTCCTTTTGGCACTTGTAACTACCTCCTTTCAGCAAAATTATAGTAAGCAACAGCATAAAAAAAACCGCAAGGCGAAAGCTTCTCTACCATGCGGTCACGATATTTTGCTGCCTTCTTTACTACGCCGATGAGTATACACTACTATTCAATAGTTGTCAACTATTTTCTTAAAATAAAATTATTCCCCTATCCCCATGGCCAGGAAGTTCTTAAGCTTCCTGGATCTGGTGGGATGCCTCAGTTTTCTCAGTGCCTTTGCCTCGATCTGCCGGACGCGCTCGCGTGTGACTTTAAAAACCGCTCCGACCTCTTCCAGGGTCCTCGGGTAACCGTCCCCTATCCCGAAACGGAGCCGCAATACCTTCTTTTCACGCTCGGTCAGCGTACCCAAGACATCGTCCATCTGCTCTCTCAGCATGGAATATGCGGTCGCGTTCGCGGGCGATATCGCGCGTTTATCTTCGATGAAATCGCCGAAATGAGTATCGCCCTCGTCGCCTATCGGCGTCTGCAAGCTGATAGGCTCCTGCGCTATCTTCAGTATGCCTCTCACCTTCTCCACCGGCATGCGCATCTTATGGGCTATCTCTTCCGGGGTCGGCTCTTTGCCGTTCTGCTGGACAAGCGCCCTCGATACCTTTATCAGCTTGTTGATCGTCTCAGTCATATGGACTGGTATCCTTATCGTCCTGGACTGGTCGGCGATCGACCGCGTAATGGCCTGCCTTATCCACCATGTGGCGTAGGTAGAGAACTTATATCCGCGCTTATACTCGAATTTATCGACTGCCTTCATCAGGCCTATGTTGCCCTCCTGGATAAGGTCGAGGAAGGAAAGGCCCCTGTTCGTATATTTCTTCGCTATGCTCACAACGAGCCTGAGGTTCGCGGCCACGAGTTCCTTCTTGGCCTTGTTGAACTTAACCTCCGCGGCCCTGACGAGCTTGAAATGCTCCCTTACCGCCCTTACCGGTTCGCCGAACTCATTATCGATCTTTCTCTTGCGTTTCGAAAGCTTTTTAACTTCCGCCCTGTCTTTCCTCTTCCGCGCGAGCGTAAGCTTCGCATCCAACCTGGAATATTCTTCGAGGTACTCCTCGATCTTCTTCACCATCTCCTCGACGACGTTCATGCCGAGGTTCATCTCTTTTATGAGTGCGGCTATGCGTTCCTTCGACCTTGCCTGCTGAAGGTCGCTGATCAGGCGCATAAGCTTTTTGCGCAGTTTGTTGCCCTTGAAGCGCGCGTCGATATTGATGAACTCTTCCTCGTTCAACTCGTTATTGAGTATCTTTTCGGATACCTCTATCGCTTTGTACTTGGATATCCTGACGGCCAGGACCGCGTCCCTGAATTTGTACTCGGCCTCCTTTATGCGTTCGGCTATCTCGAGCTCTTCTTTCCTGGTCAGGAGAGGGATCTGCCCCATCTGCCGCAAATACATCTTCACGGGATCGTCTATGTGAGCAAGCTTCACCGGCTCTTCCTTCTCACTCTCCTCTTTCTTCTCTTCGGCCTTCTCCTCTTCAACGCCTTCCTTGATCAGGTCCTCTTCGCTGTCGACGAGCTTTATATTCTCGTCGCCGAGTATACCCAGTATCTCGTCTATCTCTTCGGACGATACAATGTTCACCGGAAGGATGTTATTGACTTCTTCGAAGGTCAGGTGACCCTTCTCCTTGCCCAGCGCGATCAGTTCGGTAAGGCCCTTCAGCCTCTTCCGTTTGCCCTGGGACTCGCTATTTTCTTTCACCGGGAAAACCATAGGAGCCGGCTTGTGCACCGTCTTCCTTTTCATCTTTCCGGCCCTGATCTTTTTTATCATATCTTATGCCCTACCAACCTTTATCAAGTCATTGTACTGCGCGACCAATTCGTTCACCCTCGCGTCATTCTTCTGGTTATGCGCTATCCTTATCGCGTCCTGGATCATGGCCATGCGCTCTTTTATGTTATCCTTCTTTATTTTCGCAATGCAATCGCTCAGGGCCTTCTCCTTGTCGCCTACCATCTCCGACAGGCCCACGGCCTCCGTGATCAAAGCGGCCGCTTCGGGGCTCTCGGACAAATAATTTATGAGACGGGACGGCGAGATCTGTTTATTCTCTTTATGAAAACTGAAAATAGCGTTCACCACATCCCGTATCGAAGAATCCTTGAACTCATCCGGCGACAGGACCTCCACTATCTTATCGATGACCCTGGAGCCCTCCAGCATCAGGGCGAGCGTCAGGATCTCCGCGCTCGTCGAATGNNCTCGGACTTTATCGACTCTTCATCGACCGAAAGCTTCTCCGCTAACTTTTTTATCAGGGTCGATTTCAAAACTGCGTTATTTATCCGCGCTATGGTCGGCAGCATCTCCGCAGCGATGCTCGTCTTGCCGTGCGTCGTATTGATATTAAACCGCCCCATGAGCTTGCCGAGCTTGTAATCGAAAAGGTTCTTGCTCGACTTTTTGAGCTTTAAAAATTCATCGACGCCGAACTTGCGTATGTAGCTGTCCGGATCGAATCCGTCCGGAAGCTCGGCTATGTACACGTTCACGTCTTCGCTTATGAAGAGGTCGAGGTTCCTTAATGAAGCCGCCTCACCGGCCTCGTCCGGATCGTATAACATCACCGCCGTATTGGCGAAACGTTTTAATAACTTGATCTGATCCGTCGTCAGGGCCGTGCCGAGCGTCGCTATGATATTCTTTATGCCCGCCTGGTAAGGGACTATGAAATCAAGATACCCTTCCACGACCAGGAAATGGCCGCTCTTCTTTATATCCTCTTTCGAAAAATTCAATCCGTAAAGGTTGCGGCCCTTCGAATATATCGGCGTCTCGGGAGAATTGAGATATTTCGGCAATGATGAATCGAGCACTCTCGCCCCGAAACCGATGACCCTGTCCTTCAGGTCGATGATCGGGAATACGAGCCTGTTCCTGAACCTGTCGTAATGGCCTCCTTTGTCGTTCGCTATCACAAGGCCGGCCTTTTCCAGCATCGCAGGTTCGATCGAGGCCTTCTTGAAAAAATTCAGGAGCGCTTCCCACGAATCCGGCGCGAACCCGATCTTGAAATTCTTTAAAGTCTCGTCGGCGACCCCGCGCGACAGTATGTATTCTTTCGCTGTCCTGTTAGCCGCAAGCGATGCCTGGAAGAACTGGCACGCCAGGTCGTTTATCCTGTAAAGCTCTTTCGCCAGCCCGTTATCCGCGCCTTTGCCGAGCGCATTCTTCGGCAATATCACGCCGCATTTCTCGGCGAGTGTTTCGATCACTTCCGGGAACTGCAAATTCTCGTGCTTCATCAGGAACGAGAATACGTTGCCTCCCGCGCCGCATCCGAAACAATGGTATATCTGCTTCTCCGGGCTGACAATGAACGACGGCGTCTTTTCGTTATGAAAAGGGCACGGCGCCTTATAATTCCTGCCGAACTTCTTCAGCGGAACGTAGCGCGATATCACTTCCACTATGTCGGTCTTTTCCTGGATCCGGTCTATAAGCTCGTCTGGTATGGCCAAATATCCTTACCTATCTTTTCACCCTGGTGAAACCCGAACAGGGAACTATATTAAATTTTTCCGTCTTCTCGAGCGAATCGAGCAAGAGGTTCATCCCTAACGCATCGCTGGCAATATGGCCGGCTATCACTATATTCATATGCTCGTCCTTGACGTATTTAAAATGCTCTTCGCTCAGATGCATCCCGACTATCGTGCCGACGCCTGCCTGCGAAAGCCTCGCATAGACCCTCTTCGGCCCCTCTGTGCCGCCCGTCATATCCACGAAGATCTTGCCGGCGGCTTTATCGGGATCCCCTATCAATATCTTCGGCCCGGCGCCTTTTTTGAGCCCGTCCGCGTATTCCGGTATCCGTTTTAAGATTTCCGCCACTTGCGATAATTTCTTAAGTTTGGCCTTATCAAAAAGTTTCTGCAGATAATCGGCCACGTGGTTATCCGCCGGCGTATGAATGCACATGAACGGCATATTGAGAAGCCGGGCGATATCGATGGCCCTGAAATGATTTGCCGGCGCAAGCAGCCTGGCAACCTCTCCGGCGCGCTCATTCAAGAGGGCCTCGCCTATCTTTAACGGTATACCAAATCTATTCAGCATGTTGGCCTGAAGGCCCATCACGTCGTATAATCTCGCCCACGCCACGCCCTCGGGATGATGCGCCAGGACAAGGTCTATTGAAAGACGGCCCTCCGGGCCTACCGGCCCGTAGGGCAGGAGGCCTGTTTGATTAAATCTATCGGCCAATAATAGTTCCGGCCCTTCCATGTCTATGCCGACCATGATCGTCCTGATATCCCTATCCGGATCGCCGTATAATATCCTCGTGTCCGCGTACGGGTTCCTGAGCCTCTCAGCGTCAAAGGCCTTCCTGTCGGCGCCTTTTGACTTTCTATATTCTTTGCGCGCCTTTTCGAACGCACCTTTTATCTCTGAGCTATTCCGCGGATCCTTCTGGATGCCTTTTTCGACAGCTATGCTATAGATATCTTTTAATCTCATCAATTCCTCCGGTCATTCCATGGAAAGACCATTTTTACGTGCGAATATGCGGCTATTCTTTTCCGGCGGGCTTCTTATCGCTATCCGAAATTATAGACTTGTCCGAGACCAGATTTTTTACCATTTCATTGGAGCTAACCCGGGAGCCGCCGGCCTTAACCGCGGGCAACACTGCCGATAGCTTTTCGTAAATGACCGGCCCTATCCTCAAAAAATATACGCCTGTCAATGACCTGTCCCTGACCGACCATTGTAAATAAGGCAGCGGTATGAGCACTATTATTATGAGTATCGTACTTGTCAAAACAGCGCCCCTGACTACGCCCGCGATCAGCCCACCGAATCTTTCTATCAGCGGATGCCATGTTATCTTGATGATTTTGTCTATAAGTGCTTTGATAAACTTAAATAATATGCCTATGCAAATAACCAACGTGACAAAACTCAATAAATTCAGAAATTCCCTGGGCAAGGCAAAGCCTATCTCATACAAAAAAGCGGCTATTTTGAGGTAATAATGCAGGGAGAGAATAAGCATGCATACCGAGCCTATGAGCGGCAGGATCTCGTGGCTTAAGCCATCCTGTAAAGAGACGTAAGCCGTTCGTAGTATTAGGATTGCGATTAAAACGTCAACCCAATTTATCTTTGTGAGTATCTCCATAGTATCCTTATTTAAAAGGAATATGAAGTATATCATATATATTGGGGATTGTCAAGGCAGGGGCTTTTGATGATGTTTTATCTGCGTATTGTCCAGAAATCCGCGGCGAGGGTCTCGAGATATTCGAACGGAATGGTGAAATATCCGGCCATACCCCATTTCGTGCCCCATGAGTTACGCACCAGAAATCTCTTATTCTCCTGATCATACCCTGCCGCCATGACCGCATGGCCGCCAATGGCTTTTTCGTCTTTCTTCGGCATATCGGCGATGCCTGTCCGCTTCACCTGCGCAGATTCGAAACTTTCATATACGGTAAAGCCGAATACGAAAGGATAACCTTCGGCAAGACATGCAAGCATTTCAGACGTGTCATTAAGACGGTGGTAAGACTCTATCAGATGCTTTTTCGCTTCCGCGTAGCATTTTTGAGTCGGCTTCCGGTCGAATCGAGAGATCACATATGGCCAGACCTCTTCATAGCAGGCGCCGTCATTCTTTAATGTCTTTATTCCGTCTCTAAGGCTTGCGCCCGAAT
>PLLI01000091.1 GCA_003140915.1 Candidatus Omnitrophota bacterium | reverse complement strand
TTCCACCAGGTCATGCAGGGATTTGTGCGCCTCTGCGATGATTTCGACCAATAATAATCCCATGATTGGGCCGTCCCCTTCGGGGATATGTCCCTTGAAGGAAATGCCGCCCGACTCTTCGCCGCCGATGAGTACATCCTGGTTCATCATATAGTCGGCAATGTGGTTGAAGCCAACCGGTGTTTCGTAGAGCGGCAGGCCGTAATGCTTGCACAAACGGTCTATCATGCGCGTGGTGGAGACCGTCCGCACCACCGCTCCGCTCCAGCCGCGTTTCTCCACCAGGTAGCGTAGGGCGAGAGCCATAATTTTGTGCGGATCGACAAAGATGCTATGCTCGTCCATGGCGCCGATGCGGTCAGCATCCCCATCGGTGGCCACGCCAAAATTACCCATCCCCGCGCCGATCGCGCCGGCCAGCGCGCCCAGGTACTTGGCAATGGGTTCGGGGTGGATATTGCCGAAGCCCGGGTTCATCTCGCCGCGGATTTCGGTAATCTCGCAGCCCGTCCCTTGCAAAAAGGATTTAATGACGCCGCGCCCCGAACCGTGCATGGAATCCACCACAAAGCATTGTGGGTTTTCGGCGATCGCGTCGCAGTTGATCAACGTCCGCAGGTGATCGAAATAAGCCGGCAGGGGATTGAACTTTTGGATGAGGCCTTTTTCGCGCGCCACGTCGAAATCCATTAGATTCGGGCCGCGCGCACGTTCTTCATTATCGTTCAGGTAAACTTCCACCCGGTGGCATTGTTCGTTCAGGGCCTATCCGCCATAAGCGGCCTTGAGCTTGACGCCATTGTAACGTGGGGCGTTGTGAGATGCGGTTATCATTACCCCTGCGATGGCATTGAGATTTTTTACCGCGTACGAGATGGCAGGCGTGGGCGCGTCTGCCTGTGCCAGATAGACGGAAAAGCCATTGGCAGCCAGGACGCGTGCCACATCCCCGGCATAACGATCGGAGAGGAAACGTGTATCGAATCCAACGACAAATTTCTTTGGGTCTGGAGCGCGGCCGCCATTGCTATTGCCGGATTTGTCCCAGGATTCGGATGCCACTGCATCCGCAATGGCCTGGCTGAGCATGCGCAGATTGGTGAAGGTGAATGTATCCGAGATAACGGCGCGCCAGCCGTCCGTGCCGAATTTAATACCGCCCATCTGTTCCTCCTCTTAAATTTTTTATCGCTTCTTCGTAATTCTTGGTACCGAAAACCGCTGTTCCGGCCACGATAACGTTCGCGCCGCTCGACCTTACCTCAACCGCGGTCGACGCATTTATGCCTCCGTCGACCTGTATGTCCTTTTTAAATATCTTACGTAAATTCTCTATTTTAGGAAGGCAGTCGAAGATGAACTCTTGTCCCGCAAATCCCGGCTCGACCGTCATGACGAGCACCATATCGACCATCGAAAGTATCGGCTCGATCGGCTTCAGGTCCGTCTTCGGCCTTATCGACACCCCGACCTTCTTTTTGAAATATCGTATAAGCTTTATTACCTCTTTCGGGTCATCCTCGGCCTCGATATGAAATGTTATTATATCCGCACCCGCCTTGGCGAAACTCTCGACGTATTTTTCGGGATTTTCGATCATCAGATGCACGTCGAGCGGCAATTTCGTAACCGGCCTTACAGCCTTTACCACGACCGGCCCTACCGTCAGGTTCGGGACAAAGTGGCCGTCCATGACATCTACGTGTATCCAGTCGGCCCCGGCCTTTTCTGCGTCTTTTATCTCCTGGCCGAGTTTCGAAAAATCGGCGGATAATATACTGGGTGCGATCAATATCTTCTGCATCTTTATCTCCTTGGATTATCCTCTCTGTGAGGCTAAGGCATACACCCTGCCTATATCTTCGATAGTGACGATACCTATGACTTCGTCGTCTCTCATAACAGGAAGAGCCCGCATCCCCTTCTCGTGCATGATAGCCTGGACCTTGACGAGCGAATCCGTATCTTTGACTTTGGGGAAAACCTTCCTCATTACTTCGCCCACCTGCTTTTCCATCCCGTACTGGTGAATGCCCTGCATTATATCCTGCCGCGTCACGAACCCGGCCAGCGATTTGCCGTCTACTATGGGGAAATCCTCCTGGTGCGAATGGAAGACGAGCTCGAGGACTTTCGCCAAAGTCGTGGAACTGCCCAGCGAAACAAAATCGCGAGGCAGTATATCGCGAACCCTGAATTTTTTCAAGGTTTCTTTTACGTCGACCTGCGTCTCTTCGCCCGATGCGGCGGTATATATGAAGACGGCTATGATTATCAATATTATGTTCAGCCTGATAATCCCGAAATACGCGAATAGAAGCGCGAACGCGTGGCCGAAACCCACCGCTATCCGCGTTGCCTTCTGGTAACCCAGCCGCGCGGCAAGGATCGCCCTCAATACCCTGCCGCCATCCATCGGGAACGCCGGTATAAGGTTAAAAAAGGCCAGCATGAGGTTCAGCCAATATAGATACGCTATGGTCAGCGGCCATGTCTCGGTAGATAGCGGATACTGTAATAACGCCGATGGACCTAGTAAGTATCTCAGCGGATAGAAAAATATGACTATTATGACAATGTTAGAGAGCGGCCCGGCTATGGAGATCAGGAATTCCTGGCTCGGTTTCTCCGGCATCTTCGTCATCGACGAGACGCCGCCTATGGGCAGAAGCGTTATCTCGCGCACCGTAATGCCGAAACGTTTAGCCATGAGGCTGTGACATAATTCGTGTATAGTAACGAAGAAAAATACGCCGACGACCAGAAAGACCCACTTTATCCCGCCGGGGATAACCAAAAGAAGGAGCAGAAAGAAGGTTATGTGTATGTTTATAGAAATGCCGAATATCTTAAATAGCCGTATGGAGCCTTTCATGGAATATCAAGCACCTTCCTGATATCTTTATCATCCTTGGCAGGGCCGATCACCGCGAGATTCAATGCGCCGTTCTTTAACATGTCGTTGGCCATCCGCATCAGATCCTCCGGGCCCACTGCCTCGATCCGGGCAAGTATGGATTCAACGCTGAAGTCCTTTTCGCCGGATATGATCTTCTCACCGAGCCACAGCATGCGGTTCATCGTATCTTCCAACGCGAAGAGGAGCTGCCCTTTGTAATATTCCTTGGCGCGGCTCAATTCTCCGGCGCTGACCGGCTCTCTCTTCATCCTCCCCAGTTCCCTTAAAATTATTTCGAGCGCCCTGACCAATTTTTTATTGTCTACTCCGGCGCTCACGACGAATGCGCCGCAATCTTCGTACCGCCTTATACTGGAAGATATCTCATAGCAGAGCGCCATCTCGTCGCGGACGATGTGGAATAGGCGCGACGACATGTTCGCCCCGAGAATTATATTTATGAGGCTGAGGACATGTTTGTCCGGGCTGAATCTGTCGACCGCGTGAAAGCCAAGGGCGACGTGCGTCTGCTCTGTATCCTTGGAGGTCAATTTCAATTCAGGCGATCTCTGTTCCAGCGCGACTTTTTGGAATTTGGAGAGAGGCCCGGGATTTGCGCCGTGAAAATATTTCCGCGAGAACTTAACTAATTCTTTTTCTTCGACTTTTCCCGTAGATACGACCAGCATGTTCTTCGGACTGTAGTTTGCTCCTTTATAATTTAAGAGGTCGTCTCTCGAAATGGCTCTCACGGATTCGACCGTGCCGGCAAGAGGAAATCCCAGCGGCTGGTTTGGCCACATCATCTCCGCCAATATCTCATGGACATAGTGGGAGGGGATGTCTTTATACATGTTTATCTCTTCGATGATGACATCCTTTTCTTTCGCCATCTCCGCCTCATCCAGTTTAGGGTGCAGCACCATATCGCTCAATATGTCAAGCCCCAGCTCCGTGTCCTTTGAAAGGACCTTGACGAGATAGCAGGTATGTTCTTCCGAAGTGAAACCGTTGAAACTGCCGCCGCGGCCCTCGCACTCCTGTTTTATCGTCATCATGTCGCGCTTTTCGGTCCCTTTGAAAAGAAGGTGCTCCAGAAGATGGCTTATGCCGTTATTCCGCGTCTCCTCGAACCTCCCGCCCGCGCGTATCCATATGCCTATGGCCACGGATTCCATGTGCTCCATCGGCAGCGTCGCTACCTTTAAACCGTTTTCCAGCGTCTCTAATTTATGCATCCTATTTCAACCTTTCTTTCTCGAATCGAGATAGCTCTGCAAAATGATCTGCGCGGCAAGTTTA
The DNA here is from genome assembly GCA_003140915.1 of Candidatus Omnitrophota bacterium. Taxonomy (GTDB): domain Bacteria; phylum Omnitrophota; class Gorgyraeia; order 2-01-FULL-45-10; family 2-01-FULL-45-10; genus FEN-1322. Next base: position 5,596 of record PLLI01000091.1, on the reverse strand, counting down.
TCGATCGACTTCCGCCGCTTGGCGCGGCTTACGTCCGCTTCCAGAAGCGTCCGCTCTGCCTGGACCGTAGTCAGGCGTTCGTCCCATGTCTTGACCGGTATATTCATTGCCCGCGTAAGGCCATCCATGAATTCCAGCACTTCCTTGGCCTTCGCGCCATAACTTCCGTCCATATTGATAGGAAGGCCGACGATTATTTCGCCTACGTCGTTGGCCTCGGCCGTCTTTTTTATAACAGCGAGATCGTTCGCAGGGTCCTTGCGGTAGATCGTATCCCGGCCCTGCGCCGTCAAAAATAGTTCGTCGCTCACCGCTACGCCTATGCGTTTTGTGCCCATATCGAGCGCCATTATCCTCATCCCGCCCTTCCTTCCCATGAGCCCCACCCTTTAGGAAGGGCGGGGCTCATTTGATTTTTACTACCTTCCCGCCTTTTAATTTAAACTCTCTGCCTTCGCGAGTAAGTATCTTTATAAGGCTCTCGAAACCGCCGAGGTCGTGCCATTCGTATTCGGCTTTAGCGCAATAGACATTCCGGGTTTTCTCTATAACAGCGTAATCTATGGAGATATTCGGCATCTTACGATATGCGTTGCCGGCGTCTCCGGGGCGGCTGATGATCCTGTCTATTGCCGGCGCGTATTCTTTCACCAGCTTCAAGAGAAAGCTTGCCTTAAATAAAAAAGCTCCGGTATTCCACAGATAACGCCCGCTCCGTAAATATCTTTCCGCTGTTTTTCTGTCGGGTTTCTCGACGAACTTCCGGACTTTTTCTATACTTGTGACCTTGTGACCTTGTGACNNCGCATTCCGCATTCCGCATTTCGACCTTTATATACCCGAAATGCGTGGACGGAAACCTTGGCTTTACCCCCATTGTCACAATACTATCCGGCTTTACCCGGATAAAATCTATCCCCTGCTTTAGCGGCTCAAGGAATTTTTTCTCCTCGGTAATATACTGGTCCGTCGGCAAGACCGCCATCACGGCAGCCGGGTCCCGTTTCTCCAGCATTGATGCCGCTAACGTTATGGCCGGGGCCGTATTNNACGTGCGCCCGGTTCGCTACTACCACTATATTCTCATCCGGCACGAGGCCGCGGATCCGGTCGAGCGTCCTGCGGAACATCGTCTTGCGGTCTTTGGTGATCGACAAGAACGCCTTCGGAAGAGATGCCGTGGATAACGGCCTCAGCCGTTTCCCTTTCCCTCCGACCAGAACGACTGCATAAACTTTCGTTGGGTGCAGGGTGTAGGGTGTAGGGTGTTCACGCATTGTGGATGGCTCCCGCTAAACTCCTTGCCAATTTCGAAACTCTCGAGATCGTATCCTTCTTCTCGCCTATAATTTTAACTATCGCGCTTCCTACGATAACTCCGTCTGCAACTTTTGCGATCGATCGCGCCTGCTTCGCGTTGGATATACCGAACCCGACCGCTACGGGCTTATTGGTAACAGATTTTATGGCTCTCACGTTCGCAAATAATTCCGGCGGGAGTTTCTTTCTCGCACCGGTAACGCCGGTGAGCGATACGTAGTAAATAAAGCCTCTTGAGCGGGCCGCGATCTCTTCTATTCTCTTCCTGGGCGAGGTCGGCGCGACAAGGAATATCACGGCAATGCCGTTCTTTTTACCGAGAGCGGCCGCCTCACCCGCTTCCTCTATCGACAGGTCGGGAACGATCACGCCGTCAATGCCCGCCGCGCGGCACGTCTTGAAAAATTTCCCGAGGCCGAATTTGAAGACCGGGTTATAATACGTCATGAAGACAAGAGGGATCTCCGTCCTCCGCCTTAAATTACGCGCCATCGCGAATATCTTTTTGAGGCTAGCTTTTTTGGCAAGTGCCCGGCCAGAGGCCGCCTGGATGGTCGGGCCGTCGGCGATCGGATCCGAAAAAGGTATTCCCAGCTCGATTATATCGACGCCTGATTTTTCCAGCGCAAGCACTATCTTCCCAGTCATTCCGAGGCTCGGGTCGCCCGCGGTAATGTAGGCTATGAATGCCTTACTGCCCGCCCTCTTCAAATCTTTAAATTTTTTGTCGATCCTGTTCATCTCATTCCCTGCGGTTCTTTAGTTTCGTTAAGTAGTATTGGGTAATTTATTACAAGCTCGTTATCCAGTAAAACCTCGAGCCAGTACTTGCCGGGGCTCGGGAATACCAGGTTGTTGAACCTCGATATGAGCGTGTGATGCCTGTCGATATCGGCCAGTTCGAATACCTGGTCGTCTGTCTGGAAAACAGGCAAGTTATCTTTGGGGTTCACGATGCGTATCTTCTGGGTGAATGTCCCTTCGCCCTTGCACCATCGGGTCGCTACAAAGAGCGCCGGGTGCGTTGCCGGGAACTTTTTGGCATTTATCGCTTCGAATATGCCGATGAGCATGAACTTCCCATTATCTTCTCGCCGCACATCGTCACAAAGCACTGAAAACTGTAGATTCGGTTTAATTTTCATTTACGCTTCCTCCCCCATAGGGCGGATCGACCGGCAGGTGCCCTTTCGGCGGATTTTGCCCTCTAGGATTTTTGGTTTAGTGGTAATCATATACTTTTATTTTTTCCGTTATGGTAACTATGGAGTCTATATATTCAGGTGGTAGAGTTCGGCTTGGCAAAATCATTTCGCCTCAAGGGCGACCTGCCGGTATCCGCCCTGCTGCAACGCAATTTATCCGATATCTCTTATCACCTAGTGCCAATTTCACCATCAAACTCGTGGCGGCATTTAATAAATACTAAAATAACCAAATTTTCATATTTCCTAACTGCTAAAAATTTCTCACATTTTCGATTGACAAAAATACTATACTACACTATACTTATATGTAGACAAGTCATCCGAGACCCGTTTGTTAGCCGTAAGGCGCAAGCGGGTTTTGTGATTTCAGGGCTTCTTGCCATATTCCCATACCGTTTTAAACTTATTAATATCAAAATAATGCTCTGCTGCCTGAATCAAATCTTTAGCAACATGCCATCGAGTTGAAACGATGACAACCTTTTTATTTTTCCCTCTTAGGAGATTTACCAGCGAGACAAAATCACTGTCTCCGCTCATTATTACGGCTGTATCATATTCGCTCATCCTAGAAACTGCGTCAACAACCATGTCGGTATCGCAATTACCCTTTAGCGTTATCGTACCATCTTCATTCGCGATCTTCCTAATCTTCTTTACTCTTAAAATAAACCCTTTTCTACTCAGCATTTCAAAAAACGACTTCTGGCCAGTAGATTCTTCAAGAAATGCACTATAATAATATATACCGACTAAGGTACATTTGGATTCAAAATATTTCTTTAATTTTTTGAAATCTATTTTCCATCCGGTATCTTTATAGCAATGTATAATATTTGCCGCATCAATAAATACAGCTACCTTGCCAAATAGATGTTCTTTGTTATTTAGTGGTGTCATAAAATTTTATACTATATTACTATTTTGAAATTTTAACAACGGAAACCATAAATCCATCCGTTTCAACAAACTTTTTGACACACAATCATCCATGCTACCTTGCCCAAGCTTTTAGTCATTTCTTTCAACTCACAATATATCTCTTTATCAGATGCATAAAATAAATCCCCAGAGATATAACTTTGTTTTAATGAATATCGGTTCTTATCTATTTTTTCTACAATAAATTTTCTGATTTCTTTTCTTACCAAGCGTCTTTTTTCGGAAACCAATACCAAAACAGCAACAGCCGCTGATACAATACTCATTACAAGAATAATATGTTGTTCCATCGCCGGAGCCTCTATATTTTATGCTTTAAAATTTTTCGCTAACGCCAGGAATGTGATGTGGCGATGTGNNCGAGCGAAATTTTACATGGCTAAAATTTCGCGTCCCTGCGAACCACTCGACACAGCACATTCTACTGTATCGAAAAATTTTCCCCTCGGCCATAGGCCTCGGGATATTGCAAACCGACTTACTGAACTATCTTAAAGCACTCCTCTGACAATATCTATGTCTTTATCTCCCCTACCCGAGAGACAGACAATTATCACTTTGTTTTTAGGCAGGCGTTTTGCGAGCCGAGTCGCATAATATATCGCATGCGAAGATTCAAGTGCCGGGATTATCCCTTCGAGCTCCGTCAGCAGTTTAAATCCTTCGAGCGCCTCTTTGTCGGTAACTGCGACGTATTTTGCGCGGCCTGATTCTTTCAGATACGAATGTTCCGGCCCGACGCCGGGATAGTCAAGTCCGGCTGATATGGAATGCGCTATCTTTATCTGGCCGTCAGAATCCTGCAACAGATAACTCTTCGAGCCGTGCAATACGCCGACCGAACCTTTACATAAAGTTGCCGCGTGCTTACTTGTATTGAAACCGAGCCCGGCCGCCTCAACGCCTATCAGGCTTACTTTATCTTTCAGGAACGAATAGAATATGCCCATCGCGTTCGAACCGCCGCCCACACATGCTACTATATGGTCGGGAAGCCGCCCTTCGAGCGCCAATATCTGTTGCCTTGCCTCTTTGCCTATAACCGACTGAAAATCCCTTACCATCATCGGATACGGATGCGGCCCGGCGACCGAGCCGATGACGTAATATGTGGAACGGACGTTTGTCACCCAGTCCCTCATCGCCTCGTTCATCGCGTCTTTCAGCGTCTTGGAGCCGGAGGCGACCGGGACCACGTTCGCGCCGAGAAGGCGCATCTTGAAGACGTTTATCGCCTGACGGTGGATGTCCTCCTCGCCCATGAAGATCCCGCATTTAAGTCCGAATAACGCAGCCACCGTCGCCGTTGCAACACCATGCTGGCCAGCGCCGGTCTCCGCGATGAGCCGCGGTTTCTTCATCCTGAGCGCGAGAAGGCCCTGGCCCAACGTATTATTTATCTTATGCGCGCCGGTGTGGAGCAGGTCTTCCCTTTTCAGATATATCTTCGCGCCGCCGGACTCTTTCGTCAGCCGTTTGGCGTAATATAAAAGAGAGGGCCGGCCGGCATAATCTTTGAGGATGGCCGCGAATTCACGCTTAAAAGATTTATCCCTCTTTGCCGCGAAATACTCTTTCTCAAGCTCGCCCAGGGCGGCCATCAAAGTTTCAGGCACGAACTTGCCGCCAAAACCGTCAAAATATCCCCGCCTATCCGGTAACATTATTCAGCCTTTCTCACGTTCTCGACGAATTTCTTTAATAGCCGCGTATCTTTCCTGCCCGGCGCCGACTCAATGCCGCTCGATACGTCGACCGCGAAGGGCGCAACTTCTTTGATCGCGCGGCCTACGTTATCCGGGCTCAACCCTCCGGATAAAATAACCGGCTTAAGTATCTCGAAATCCTTCAATATGTTCCAATCGAACGCCTTGCCCGTTCCGCCCGCGCAATCCCTTTCGTACGAATCGAACAGGTAATAATCCGTGTTGTAATCGTTTATTTTTTTAAGGTCACTTTTATCCCTAAGCCTGAATGCCTTTATCACTTTATATTTAGGGCTGAAATACGAACAATATTCCGGCATCTCATCGCCGTGAAATTGCAGCGTATCCAGAAAAGCATCTTCAGCTATCTTCAACACATCCTCTTTCTTTTCGTCCACAAAGACTCCGACTCTGGCTATG
>PLLI01000066.1 GCA_003140915.1 Candidatus Omnitrophota bacterium | reverse complement strand
GCCAGACTATCGAAGAGATGAAGGCGGCGGAGAGGCCGAGCGCGGTCAGTACAAATGTAACTACCAGGACAGGCGCGAAGGGAAAGACCAGAGAGCATGTCAAAGAGATTCAGTCATGTCTCAAGAATGCCGGTTTCTATAAGGGAAATATCGACGGTATGAAGGGCAGAGGCACCAAGAAAGCGATAAAAGAATTTCAGAAAGCGAACGGCCTGAGAGCGGATGGCGTTGTCGGCGCAAAGACATGGGAAGCCCTTAACAAGTATGGGGCCGGCTCAGTCGCGGCTGCCGGAGGAGCGGAAGAGGGAGCTGCCAAGTAACGTCACAAGTCAAAACGTCACAAAGTCACAAGTCATAGGGGGCTGCTCTCGAATAAAGAGTAGCCCCTCTTATTATTGGAGGAATATATGAACGAGATAATAGAGATACTGGAAAAGAACGCGCGCGCGACGCCCGAAGAGATAGCGAAGATGCTTGGCATGACTACGTCGGCTGTCAGAAATTCGATCAAAAAACTTGAGCGGGACGGCGTCATATTGAAATATAAAGCCATTATCAATAAAGAGATTATCAGGGACGAAGAATCGGGTGTCCGTGCGTTGATAGAGGTGAGGGTTACCCCGCAGAAAAACCTGGGTTTCGAGTACATTGCCGAACGAATATACCGATTCCCGGAAGTGACAAGCTGTTACCTGATGTCGGGCACGTACGATCTGTTGGTAGTAGTCGAGGGGAAAAGCATCCACACGGTCTCCAACTTCGTAGCGGAAAAACTCTCCCCGATGGAAAACGTGCGCGGCACTGTGACGCATTTCATATTGAAGAAATACAAAGAGGACGGAGACATATTAAAGCAGCCGGAGCGGTCCAAGCGGCCTGCGATAAGTCTATAGCATATGAAAATTTCTAAATTGGTCAAACAGATCCCGCCATCGGGGATAAGGGTATTCTTCGAGCTTGTCCTCGGCATGAAAGACGTGATATCGCTGGGCGTCGGCGAGCCCGATTTTGTCACGCCGTGGAATATCCGGGAGAAGGCGATATTTTCGCTGGAAGAGGGTTATACATCCTATACATCTAACAAAGGTATTATAGAACTTCGCCGCGAGATCTCGCGCTACCTCAATGGAAAATACGGCCTCGATTACGATCCGGAAGAAGAGATACTCGTGACAGTCGGCGTCAGCGAGGGATATGACCTCGCGATAAGAGCCATAACGGATAGCGGGGATAAGGTCCTGGTGCAGGACCCGACGTATGTTTCTTACGCGCCGGTCATTACAATATGCGGCGGCAAGGCCGTCCATATGAAGACCGAGCCGGGCGACGGTTTCAAGATCACGCCCCGGGATATCAGCAGGGTTTGCGACAAGAAGACAAGGGCGATAGTATTGAATTATCCCAATAACCCTACGGGCAATTCCTATTCCCGTAAAGAATTGAAAGGCATAGCCGTAGTAGTCGCAAAAAAGGGCCTTATCATGGTGAGCGATGAAATATATTGCGGCCTGACATATGATTTCAAACATACGCCGTTTTCGTCGCTTCCCGGCATGAAAGAGCGGACGATATATCTGAACGGTTTTTCGAAAGCATATGCCATGACCGGCTGGAGGATCGGTTACGCCTGCGGACCAAAAGATATAATCGCGGCGATGACAAAGATCCATCAGTATACTATGATGTGCGTGCCTATAACCTCGCAAATGGCAGCGGTAGAAGCGCTCAAGAACGGCGATAGGTCCGTCGAAGAGATGAAGCGGGAATACAGGAGGAGGCGCGAATTCGTGATCGCGCGCCTTAATGAGATCGGGCTTTCATGCCATAAACCGGAAGGCGCGTTCTACGCTTTCCCATCGATAAAAAAGACAGGCCTCTCTTCGCTGGAATTCTCGAGCCGTTTGTTGAAGCAGGAGAAGGTGGCTGTCGTTCCCGGCACGGCTTTTGGCCCATCGGGCGAAGGGTACATAAGGATATCCTACGCCACGGGTTTTGATAAATTAAAGGAAGCGATGGAAAAGATAGAGCGCTTTTTGAAGGCTCTTTGACTTCCCGCGCCAGATATAACTTGACAAAGTAATTCACGGCGGTATAATTTTATGGAGATGAAAAGGAGGATTATAGATGGGTAAAAAAATTTTATTAACAGCGCTGGCGGTATTGATCGTTCTGCCGCTTGCGGTTTTTGGCTGTAAAGGAAAGGTAGAAAAAGCACAGGCCCCGGAAACAAGCGCGGCCATGCCTGAAACGACGACTCCAGCGAACGAGACCCTTGCCACGCCGGAACCGGCTCAGACCGTAGCAACGGAGACGATACCTCCGTCGGCAGCTCCTCAGGTGGCTGAAAAGACGCCTCAAGGACAAGCCGCTACTCAGGAGAACGATACGAGGAATAAAGATATCCAAAAAGCGTTGAAGAACGCTGGATTCTATGCCGGTACAGTAGACGGCAAGATCGGCCCTAAGACGAAAAAGGCGGTTGAAGAATTCCAGAAGTCCAAAGGCCTTAAAGTCGATGGTAAGATCGGGCCGAAGACATGGGCGGAGTTAGAGAAGTATCTCGTCCAGCAATAGTTTTTAGAATAAGTATTGACTTGAAAAGGAGGAATATTTTAATGAAGTATGCGAAGTTTTTTCTGTTGGTTGCAGCGGCGGTATCTCTGGTTTCTTTGGCGGGTTGCGGTGTGCCCAAAGATAAATATGAAGCGGTCCTGAATGAGAAGATTGCCCTGGAAGAGAAAGTATCGGTTCTCACGTCTTCAAAAGATGCACTGAAGAAAGAATACGATAATCTCCTGAAGGACAAGATGGACCTGGCTACCAAGATGGAGACTATGACGAATGAAAAGACCGCGCTTAAGGGCGAATATGATAAGATACTCGATGAAAAGATAGCCCTCAAGGCCGCTTACGATAAATTGTTAGCCGAGAACAAAGATTTGCAGGACAAAGCGAAGGCAACTCCTTAGGCGCTTGATTTTATTATTTTCGGCGCGGTAGAAATAAGTCAATTAAAAGTGGAATCAGCCAATTCCAATTTTTTATATTTTAAAATATAATAGTAAAAACAGGAGGCGATCATGAAACGTTGTATATTGGCTATGGTAATTATCGGGTTCTTTGCGGTGCAGGGGTATTGTCAGGATAATCAGTCCTCTGCCAATCAAAATACAACCCCGGCTGCCGCCGTAGCGGTTGCCCCGACGCCCGCAACCACCGAAAAAGCTTCCCAACCTCAGGAAATATCCATTTACGGGGAAGTCAAAACCGTAAATCCGTCCGCCGGTTCCATAACCGTCCAGTATTACGATTACGACAGCGATGAAGAAAAGTCCATAGATATAGTCACCGATGCCGGCACAAAGATGGAAAACGCGGCTACGATTAATGATATTAAACAGGGAAATTGGGCCGACATTATCTACACTTCTGCCGACGGGAAAAATACGGCAAAGTCGATCATAGTAGAAAAAGAAGAAGAGGCCCCTGCTGAGATGCCTAAGGCTGAGGAGAAACCGGCCGCAGAGAAACCAGCAGCAATGCCGCAGCAGCAATAAAGGGAGGCGATTTGCATGGCGCAAAACGCATCTAAGCCTTTGAAGACCAGAGAGAAGAAAGAATTTAGGTTCCCTCCCGGTTACGGTGACAACAGGATAGTCCTTCTTGTCAGGGACCCGTGGTGGCTTTTCTCATACTGGGAAATAAGGAAAGACAGGGAAGAAGAGATTGTCCGGAAGATCGAAAAGGCGGGCGAGACGCCTGCAAAATCGATCTTGCGGGTATACGATGTTACGGCTGTTAATTTTAACGGGAGAAATGCCCGTTCTTTTTTTGACATAGAGCTCAAAGGGCTGGCCACTAACTGGTATGTAAATGTGAATATGCCGGACAGCTCGTGGGTCGTCGACATCGGCATAGTTTCGAATAAAGGGAATTTTTACCTCCTGGCGCGGTCCAACGCCGTAAAAACGCCGCGTTTCGGCATGTCGGACCAGCTTGACGCCGAATGGATGACGCCGGAAGAAGATTTTTGGAAGATGTTCGGGCTTTCGGGCGGGATGGGCATAGGCAAGGGGTCGCTGGAAGTGAGAGAGATGTTTAAGCGGCGCCTTGAGGAACAGGTCACTTCCGGCGGCATATCGAGCGGCGCGTCTTTCTATAGAAGGCCGGCCGAACGGAAATTCTGGCTCGTAGTGAACTGCGAGCTCATAGTATTCGGAGCGACCGAACCCGACGCCAAATTGACCGTGCAAGGCAAGCCGATAAAATTGAGGCAAGATGGGACATTCAGCTTAAGATTTGCGCTTCCGGACGGAAAACAGGTAATCCCTGTCGAGGCCACCTCAAATGACGGAATCGACCGCCGTCGTATAACCCCTATAGTTACGAGAAAGACAGAGTAGTTATTATGCCAAAAGGTTATCTTGCGATAGTCCTTCACGCGCATCTGCCGTTTATACGCCATCCCGAATTCAGCGATTTCCTTGAGGAGGATTGGCTTTTCGAAGGCATCACCGAGACCTACATCCCTCTCATAAAGGTCCTGGACGGGCTTGCGAGGGACGGTGTGGACTACAAGCTTACGATATCGCTTTCTCCGACGCTGATGGCCATGCTGATGGATCCGCATCTTCAGGGGAAATACATAAACCACATAAATAAACTGATCGAGCTTTCTGAAAAAGAGATAGACCGTACGAAATGGGAAGGGCAGTTCAATAATCTTGCCCGGATGTACCATTCCAGCTTCATAGACGCGAGGCGCATCTTCGTAGATGAGTATAAATCCAACCTTGTCAATGCCTTCAAGCGTTTCCAGGACCTTGGGAACCTCGAAGTGATAACCTGCTGTGCGACGCACGGTTACTTGCCGCTCATGGAGGTGGAAAGAGAGGCCTCTGTCAGGGCGCAGGTCAAGGTGGCGTCGGACATGTACAAGAAGATATTCGGCCATCCGCCTGCCGGAATGTGGCTGCCCGAATGCGGGTACCAGCCGGGCGACGAAGAGGCTCTGAAGAAAGAGGGCATTAAATATTTCTTCGTGGATACCCACGGTATACTTTTCGGCAGCCCGAGGCCCAGGTTCGGCGTCTTCAGTCCGTACCTTACCAAGAGCGGGACAGCTGTCTTTGGACGCGATACGGAATCTTCGAAGGCCGTCTGGAGCGCCGTCGAAGGTTATCC
>PLLI01000124.1 GCA_003140915.1 Candidatus Omnitrophota bacterium | reverse complement strand
AACCCGAGCTTCCTGATCAAAGAGGCGTCTTCAATGTGAACGGTAAAAGGTTTGGTCTTAGGCCGGCGCTTAACTTTATATAACCGCGCGACGGCCTTCTTATTTAAGACATTCGCCCCTAACCCATAGACCGTTTCGGTCGGAAACGCCACCAGGGCGCCGGCCCGCAATCTCTTTGCCGCCCGGGCTATCACTTTTTTGCCGGGGCGATCCGCATTAACTTTTAATACGATCGTTCTTTTCACGTATGCTTCTGACGAGCGCTGTCCTGAACCGCGTTAAATTATTTTCGAGTCTCTTATCGTTTAAACTCAATATTTCCAATGCCAGGATCGCGGCGTTCTTCGCTCCCGAACTTCCTATGCTTACGGTCGCGACAGGTATTCCTGAAGGCATCTGCACCGTCGAGAATAGCGAATCTATGCCCTTCAGCTCTTTGGTCTCCATCGGAACGCCTATTACCGGCAGCGTAGTATGGCTCGCGATCACTCCCGCCAGGTGCGCCGCACCGCCGGCGCCGGCTATTATAACCTGAAATCCTTTGACCCTTGCGGATTTGGTGAATCGCGCGACATCCGCAGGAGTCCGGTGCGCGGATAGTATCTTCATTTCATATGCAACGTTATTTTCTTCCAGGATCTTTGCCGCCTCTTTCATGACCGGCAGATCGGAATCACTTCCCATTATCACCGCAACCTTGGGTCGTTTTGCCATCGCGATCTCCTCTAGCGTTTTGCCCTGCTTACCCCTCTCGAACCTATGTCTCTCCTGTAATGCATCTTATCGAAATGTATCATCCTTACGGCATTGTAGCAATTATCTATCGCCTTCTGCATGTCATCACCGAGCGCGGTAACATTCAGGACCCTTCCGCCGGACGTGATCAGCAGGTTGCCGGTGTCGGCGGCGCGCCTGCCGCGGCGCGTGCCGGCATGGAAGACGACCACGTCCCTCAGGGAGGAAACCTCATTAAGGCCTTTTATCTCCATGCCCTTCTCGTATTTATTCGGATATCCGCCGGACGCTACGACCACCGATACGCACGGCCTGGGATCCCATGCAAGGGAAAAATCGGCGAGGTTACCGTCCACCGCCCGTTCCATCGCCTCTAAAAGATCGCTCTTCAACCGCGGCAGTATCGCCTGCGTCTCGGGATCGCCGAATCGCGCGTTGAATTCCAATACGAACGGCCCATCCGCAGTAACCATTATGCCTGCGTATAACACGCCCTTGTACGGCATGCCATCGGAGGCGAGAGTCTTTATCACCGGATAGACGACCGTATCCATTATCTTCTTGAACAGATCATTCGTGATGACCGGCGCCGGCGAATACGCTCCCATGCCGCCCGTGTTCGGCCCCATGTCGCCGTCGAATATCCTCTTGTGGTCCTGGCTCGAGGCGAGCGGGATGACATTCCTGCCGTCGGATATCACTATTATAGACGCCTCTTCGCCGCAAAGGCAATCTTCTATTATGACCTTTGCGCCCGATTCGCCGAAGGCCTTATCAATCATCATGTTCTTTAAGGCAACAGCCGCCTCTTCCTGCGTCTTGCAGATGACCACGCCCTTGCCCGCACAGAGGCCGTCTGCCTTAACTACCAGAGGCGCACTTCTAGTTTTAACATATTTTAAAGCGCTCTCGATATTCTCGAAGACCTCAAAATTGGCTGTCGGGACACCGGCCCTTTTCATGAGCTTTTTAGCAAAGATCTTGCTGCCCTCTATCGCGGCAAGGTCTTTTGTCGGGCCGAATATCTTCAGGCCCTCTTTCTGGAACCTGTCGACAATGCCTTTGACGAGCGCCGCTTCCGGCCCGACCACCGTAAAATCTATGCGGTTGGCTTTGGCAAACTTGATGAGAGAGTCGATGTCGTCCGCATTTATATCGACGAGGTCGGCCACTCTTTTTATGCCGCCATTACCGGGAGCGCAATATATCTTCGAACATTTAGGGCTTTCGGCTATCTTCCAGCATAGCGCATGCTCCCGTCCACCTGAACCAACCACCAATACGCGCATTTATATCAACCTTTGATTGTGACTTCTTTATTCCCCTTTACAACTCTGCCTATAAGGCGCGCTTTAACATCGTGCTGGAGCAATATATACTTTGCCATGTCGATATCTTTTCTCGAGAGGAGAAGCACCATCCCGATCCCCATGTTCAGCGCCCGGTACATCTCTTTGTCGTCGATATTCCCGCGTCTTTTGATACGTAAAAAGATCTCCGGCACGCGCCATGAATTTTTATATATTTCTATTGCCATGCCTTTCGGGATTATCCGGGGTATCTTGTCGTAAAATGCGCCGCCCGTTATATTGGCAATACCTTTTATCTTAACTTTTTTCTTAAGGCTCAAAACCGCCTTGCTGTAAAGCCACGTCGGTGCCAGCAATTCTTTAGAATACGCTTTTAATTCTTTCTCCGTAAAGACCTTCCTGATGAGTGAATAACCGTTAGAATGCGGCCCGCTTGATTCAAGGCCCAATACGATATCGCCTATTTTTGCGGAACGGCCGTCGATCGCTTCGCGTCTATCGACTATACCGACGCCGAATCCCGCCAGGTCATATTCGCCCGGGTTGTAGAGGCCGGGCATCTCTGCGGTCTCTCCGCCTACAAGCGCGTAACCGGCTTCCTTACAGCCCGCGGCAATGCCTTTGACGATATCGCGCAAGACGGATGACCTTATCTTTCCGGTAGATATATAATCGAGAAAGAATAGCCCCTCTGCGCCCGAGCAGAGTATGTCGTTGGCGCTCATTGCGACGAGGTCTATGCCTACGGTGTCGTGCTTGTCGGCGAGGAATGCTATCTTAAGTTTTGTGCCGACGCCGTCTGTGGACGAGACGAGGATGGGATCCTTGAACCGTTTAAAGTCCGGACGGAACAGCGCGCCGAAACTTCCGACGTCGCTTATCACGCCGCGCGTTTTTGTATAATGCGCGAACCGCTTATAGTCCGCCACCAGAGCATTAGCCTTATCGATATCAACTCCGGCGGATTTGTAAGTGATCTTTTTCATTATTATTCCAGGACGCGGCGGAGGACTTCCTGATACGCCTCTTCGACGCCTCCGAGGTCACGGCGAAAACGGTCTTTGTCGAGTTTCTCGTTCGTATCTTTGTCCCAGAGCCTGCATGTATCGGGTGAAATCTCGTCGGCCAAAATTATCTTATTTTTATATCTTCCGAATTCGAGCTTAAAGTCCACCAGCGTCAGCCCCTTGGAATTGAAGAATGCCTTCAAAGCCTCGTTCACCATGAATGAATATTTCTTTATCGTATCGAGCTCTTTATCGGTCGCGATCCCGAGGGCCCTTATGTGATATTCATTGATAAGCGGGTCGTGAAGCTTGTCCTCTTTATAATGATATTCGAGGACCGGCTCTTTCAAGACTATCCCCTCTTCGAGGCCCAGGAGTTTCGCCATGCCGCCCGCGACTATATTTCTTATCGTCACTTCGACGGGGACGATCTGGACCTTCTTCACGAGCATCTCTCTGTCGTTAAGCCGTTTTACGAAATGGGTCGGGATGCCTTTGTCGGTAAGAAGTATGAACAGTTTTTCGGACAGCTTATTATTTATTATGCCTTTGTTAAGTATAGTGCCGCGCTTGGTAGCGTCGAAAGCTGTCGCGTCATCCTTGAACTCCTGTATAAGTAAATCCGGGTCGTCCGTTTCGTATAATATCTTCGCCTTGCCTTCGTAAATCTGCTTCCCTTTCTGCATCATTCCTCTCCTTTTAAGCTAAATCCCTACGTGCCTGAATATCCTATCCACATTCTTCATATAATATTTTACATTGAAGACTTCCTCTATCTCCTTCTCGTTCAAAACGGAACGTATCCCGTTGTCGCGAAGCACCGCGTCCTTAAACTCAATGCTATCCTTCCGCGCGCTGAAAGCGCACCGCTGTATCTTGTCGTAAGCCTCGCTGCGCGTGAACCCCCTGTCTATCAGTTTGACCAGGAGCCTTCCTGAAAATAGAGCGCCGCCGGATTTCTCCAGGTTTTCGAGCATTCTATCCTCATACACGACGAGGTGGCCGACTACGTCCATGAACTTATTCAGCATGTAGTCAAGCGCTATCGTCGAATCGGGTAATATTATCCTCTCGGCCGACGAATGCGATATGTCGCGCTCGTGCCACAGCACCATGTCCTCCATCGAAACGAGCGCGTTCGCTCTCAGTATCCGGGCGAGTCCCGCGATGCGCTCGCAGACGATCGGGTTTCTTTTGTGCGGCATGGCGCTCGAACCCTTCTGGCCCTTCGCGAAGTGTTCCTCGACCTCGCCTATCTCCGTATGCTGCAGGTTCCTGAATTCTGTGGCGAATTTTTCGAGGGATGTTCCGGTAATAGCTATCGCGTTTAAAAATTCGGCATGGCGATCGCGCTGGAGTATCTGGTTCGACACCTTGGCCGGACGAAGCCCGAGCCTTTTACACGTATACGCTTCGACGAACGGGTCGATATTCGCGTAGGTGCCGACTGCGCCGGATATCTTGCCGACCGAGATCGTTTCACGCGCGCGTTTCAATCTCTCGAGATTCCGTCTCGTCTCGTCATAGTAGAGTGCCATCTTCAGCCCGAAGGTCGTCGGCTCGGCGTGGACCGAATGGGTCCTGCCGGCCATGAGCGTCTTCTTGTGAAGACGCGCCTTTCGCGCCAGTATCCTCAGGAGCTTCTTTGTGTCGTCTATAAGGATATCACAGGCCTCCTGCATCTGGACGGAGAGCGCCGTATCGAGGACGTCGCTCGACGTGAGCCCCATGTGGATGTATTTGGCGTCCTCGCCTATATTCTCGGAAAGATTCTTCAGAAAAGCGATGACGTCGTGGTTGGTCTCCCGCTCGATCTCGCGGATCCTCTCGATGTCGAACCGCGCCTTCTTCTGGATCTGGAACAGCGATTGCCTGGGTATCCTGCCGAGCCTGGCCAGGGCTTCGCATGCGAAGAGTTCGACCTCGAGCATCTTCTTGAAACGATTTTCATCGCTCCATATGGCGGACATCCTTGGTAAGGAGTAACGTTTTATCATTGTATATCATTCCTATTTAGAGGGTAATATTTTATATTATATTGAGAGAGGTGTCAATAGTTATGGGGCGTGAAATTTTTCGAAAAATTTACTTCTTGGGCAGGCGGCCGATCCAGGTGTCTGTAGCGGCGTAATACCATTCGAGGCCAGGGATATCCGGTTTCGTGTTAGATCCGCCGCGGATGATCAGTCTGTCCTGAAGCCGCATCTTCCTGACCCACGGTTCAAATGCCTTGACGCTCTGGAAATTCCAGTGAATTTTCCTGAGTATGGCAAGGTCCTCGGGCGGCATCATCGCAGGTTCGAACCCGAGAATGTAGCGCCACGGCGCTTTGGGGTTCTTGAAGAATGTCTGATAGAAGACGCGCATCTCGTCGCTGTAAATAATGCCGCCGGGGGCTGGGAGCCACTCGGCCTGTTTCGGGTCGCTCTGGGACAGATATTCCGTAGTAAGATTGTATGTCCACCGGCTGTTGACGTCCGCGGTGACGGCGAGAAAGAGCGCGCCGGAAAGTGCGAATGCCAGAAAAACCCGGCGCCATGAGGCCGGCTCTATCTTTTCCCGGAAGAAACCGTTCATCTCGGCCATCACCCAGAAGATGGCGGCCGGCATGCACCAGTCCGTCCAGAAACGGGATGCGATAAAACCGAGCGCCCAGCCGGTTACCGCGAGCATGAATATCGGATTGTCGACTGCGCTCCTCTCCCATTTGCCGCGGAGCTTGCGCCACACCAGCATTACCAGGATAAAAAGCACAAGCATCGCTTCTCCGCCGAAAGGCTGGAACTCGCCCACTAGAAGGCGCTGCGCCGATACGTTCCCTAAAGCAAGCATCATGTGAATAAACGTCTGTTTGAGGAACATATACGGATGGCCCGTTAAAGATGCACCGATAATTATTCCGGTTGCGGTACAAATAACGAAACGCAGGCCCGCGCGCCATTCGCGTGCCATGAAAAAACATACAACGGGGAGCGCGAAGAGATACCAGCCGGCATGTATCCATGTCGAGAGGGCGATGAGCACGGTTAAAACACCCATCACGGCGTATGGTGCCTTTTTACCTTTCAGACGCGGCCATAAAAAACACAAGGTCAATATGACGGCCATGGTAAACATAAACGGCCGTCCGAGAAGCAAGCGAAAAATTAAAGTTGGCGCGATCACTATGCAGGCCAAAAGAGAAAGAAGCCAGGTCTCCGGGAAATCCAAGAAAAATATCGGTATTATACAGAATAGCGTGAAAAGAAATATGACGGAGAAGGATACAAGGCCATCCTGGTCGCAGCCGCTTACCCGGTGGATAAGACCGAGGAGGGCATGCCAGCCGGGGTGGCTGTCCATCTTGAATTCCGGCCGCACCACAAGTATCTGGTCCCAATTTTTTCCGGAAATGACTTTTGCCGCGTGTCGCATCGCATCGTCCGGGGGCAGGAAGCCGTAAGACATTATCCGCAGCGGCATGCATACGATCACCGCAATGGCAAGACAGAATACCGTGACCGGTATCAATTCCCTTATTCCGTCGAGCATATTACTTTTATTATGCTTCATACACCTCCCCAACATAACGGTATTATGTTACACTCGCCGTAAAATATTGTCAAGGCTGTTGACATATGGAAGCATATCCTTTAAAATAAAACAAAATAATCGGAGGAAAGCAATGGTGGAATTTAAAAATAAGGTCTTGATCATCGGGTACGGCTCCGTATCGCACTGCACTCTCCCTATACTCTTTAAACATATCCGCATACCTTACAAAAATATCACACTTATAGATTTCGCCGATAAACGCGCGGAGATGCGCGAATGGACAAAAAAGGGCATCAAATATTTCCGGGAAAAGATAACTCCCCTGAACATGGCCAGGGTCCTCGGAAAATACGTTTCGTCCGGCGGGCTCATCATAGATCTCGCTTGGAACATAAGCTGCATCGACATATTAACGTGGTGCCACGACAATCACGTCCTCTATATCAACACCTCCATCGAGGAATGGGATCCTTATGCAAACATCCACAATAAATCGCCGCTTGAAAAGTCGCTCTATTACAGGCATATGGAATTGAGGCAGGTGACCTCAAAGTGGGAAAATTCCGCCACTACCGCCATTGTCGACCACGGGGCCAACCCGGGGCTCATTTCACATTTCACCAAAAAAGGGCTCGAGGATATAGGCGCTAAAATGCTGCGCGACAGGACGACATCGAAAAAAGACGTCAAGGCTATCGAGGGCCTGATGCGTGAAAATGATTTTGCCCGGCTGGCGATGAAACTGGGTGTTAAGGCAATTCACTGTTCCGAGCGCGATACTCAGATCACGAACGCACCTAAGGACGTCGACGAATTCGTCGGGACGTGGTCGATCGAGGGATTGCGGGAAGAGGGTATATCCCCGGCAGAGATGGGCTGGGGCACGCATGAAAAGGTGCTGCCGCATCTGGCCACGGTGCCCAATTATGGGCCGGGCAACCAGATATTCCTGTCGCAGATGGGGATGAATACATGGGTCAGGTCATGGGTGCCGGGTTATGAGATCGTGGGCATGGTGATAAGACACGGCGAGGCGTTCTCGATCTCCGAAAAACTTACCGTATGGAAGAACGGCAAGCCTATATACAGGCCCACCGTCCACTACGCCTACATGCCGTGCCACGAAACGCTCTCCTCGCTCCATGAACTACGGGGCCGCAGTTACGAACTACAGCCAAAGTTGCGAATAATGGGCGACGAGATCACGAAGGGCGACGACATCCTCGGCGCGCTCATAATGGGACACAAATACAATTCCTGGTGGACCGGCAGCATCCTCTCTATCGAAGAGTCAAGGCGGCTCGTCCCGCACCAGAATGCNNCTGCCGCACGAGTATATACTCAAAGTCGCGAAACCTTATCTGGGCAGGCTCGTCTCGCAGGCCTCCGACTGGACGCCGTTCAAGAATTACCAAATATTCTTCAAAGAAAACCCGGCTACCATTCTCGATAAGAAGAATATGTGGTCGTTCAAAAATTTCATCTTCAGAGATTAGGACGCTTATGCAAAAAATGGAAAGAA
>PLLI01000083.1 GCA_003140915.1 Candidatus Omnitrophota bacterium | reverse complement strand
AACAACATGTTCAGTCACAGCGTCGGTATAAAACATGGCGTGACGGATAAGGACCTTGCGGCGATTGCGCCGGCCGCAAAGAAAGCATTCGCTCATATTCAGAAGATCGCCGCCAACCAGACCAATAGGATCAATTTAGGCCTTGAATGGATGAGGCTCCCGTATCAGGATAAGGAGATGATCTCAAAGCTGCAAAGATTGGGCGACGAGATCGCCGCGAAGTATGAGAATGTGATCTCTCTGGGCATCGGCGGTTCATATCTCGGCCTGAAGGCGGCGCAGGACGCGCTCCGGCTGCCGTATTACAATGATTTTTCTTCTGTCAGGCAAGGCAGGCCAAAGATATATTTCGAAGGAAATAATCTCGACCCGGAGACATTGGGCGTCCTGCTTAATAATCTTGATCCTAAAAAAACTTTTGTGATAGTCATCTCAAAATCGGGAGAGACTACGGAAACGAAGGCGGCTTTCGCAATAGTCGAGGAGTGGTTGAAGACAGGCGCCGGCCGTGAGTATGGCCGGCAGGTCATAGCGATCACGGATCCGGCATCGGGGACCCTGCGTAAAAAAGTCAAAGAGGGGCAATCGAAGGACCCGCAGAGCTTTCGCAGCCTTCCTGTCATGAAAGGCGTTGGCGGCAGGTTCTCGGAGTTAAATATAGGGTTACTGCATCTGGCTATTATAGGGGTCGCTATTCAGGAGGTCCTGGACGGGGCCGCCAGCATGCTTAAAAGATGCTCGCAACAGGCCTTGAGCAGGAACCCTGCCCTCATGTACGCCTGTATCCACACCATCCTCTATAAGAAAAAATCAAAATCGATCGCCGTAATGATGCCGTTCTCCGAGACCTTGAAATCGACCGCCGACTGGTACGTCCAGCTCCTTGCCGAGTCGCTCGGTAAAAAATATTCAAGAAAGATAACGGTTGCGGAAGACGGGATGGAGAGATGGCTCGCGGACCACGGAAAGGCCGTTAACACGGGCCGCACGCCCATACCTGCGCGAGGTACGAACGACCTGCATTCCATACAGCAAAATAATATAGAGGGCATGAATAATAAGGCCGTCACATTCATAAAGATAGAGGGGTTCAGGAGCGACATCGAGCTTCGCGGTACCAACGATTTTCTTTCGGGACAACGATTTTCAAAACTGCTTTCAACGGCCGAGGAGGCGACGGAATGGGCGCTCGCCAAGGAATCGAGGCCAAGCTGCACGATAGTAATGCCGAAGGTAACGCCTTTTTTCTGGGGCGAACTTATACTCTTCTTTGAAATGGCTACGGCATACGAAGGCGAGCTTTTAAATGTAAACGCGTATGATCAGCCCGGCGTGGAAGGGTATAAGAATTACATGTACTATAAATTGAAAAAACCGGGCTTGCCGGAAGAGATCGTCAAAGAGATATATGAGAACCCTTTAATGAAGAAGAGCAAATATGTCATATGATATGATATAATCATGAAAAGCAGGGGTGCTGTGAAAAGATCGCTTATTTTCGTTACGGGAGTTATTCTCTGCTGCAACACGTGCGCGTTTTGCAGCGAGACGACGCAGATCTCCTCGGGTAAGGCGGAAGGGTCAATATACGCCTATAGCGATAACGATATCCCTGAGGTTTTTTTCTTCCCGAAAGAGCAGGCACGGTGGGACGGGACGCGGGTGACCATGAGCGAATGGTATATGCTGACTGACCTTCAGAAAGAAAAATTCGTCAGCGAATATATCGGAGAATTGAAAAGACAGTATCAGGGTGCGATGGAAGCGACGGGGCTGGACTATCTTAAGGCCTTGAACTTATTTTCCTATTACGCCGATGAGAAATCCAGGACCACGCCTTCAACAAAATTCATAGACCTGCTCCTTGAGGGGCAGGATAAAGGAAGGGGAGAATAGTGTTCAGAGAAAAAATAAAAGTGCTGGATTGCACCATCAGGGACGGCGGGCTTATCAATAACCACGCCTTCGACCATAAATTCGTCCGCGCGGTCTATAAGGCGCTTTCCGAAGCCGGCGTTGATTACATGGAGATAGGCTACAAAAATTCCAAGAAACTTTTTCCGGAAAAAGATTTCGGCGCATGGAAATTCTGCGACGATGACGCGATAAAAAAAGTTATCGACGGCATTGAATCCGGGACGCGGATATCGGTCATGGTGGACGTTGGCAGGGTGGATGTAGATGATGTGAAGCCGCGTAAAGAGAGCCCCGTCGCCATGATAAGGGTGGCGTCCTACGTCAAGGATATAGACAAGGCCATATATCTTGTGAACCATTTTGCCCAGAAGGGGTATGAGACGACGGTCAATATTATGGCCATATCGCGGGCGCTCGACAATGAACTGAACGAGGCCCTGCACTAGCTCGAGGAAGAGTCCAGGGCCGGGGTGGTCTATATCGTGGACAGCTTCGGCGCCCTGTATCAGGAATCTACGGAATTTCTGATCAAGAAGGCGAAGGAGATCCTGAAGACGAAAGAGGTAGGCATCCACGCGCATAATAACCAGCAGCTCGCCTTTGCCAATTCGATAGAGGCGATCATACACAACGCAAATTATGTCGACGGGACAGTCTACGGCCTCGGCAGGGCCGCGGGGAACTGTCCGCTTGAGCTTTTGATAGGATTCCTGAAAAATCCGAAATTCGATATCAGGCCGATACTCGACCTCATATCGAAAGAATTCATCCCTCTCCGGGAAAAGATGGAGTGGGGGTATATAATCCCGTACGCCATCACCGGGATGCTTGACGAACACCCGAAGGCCGCGATGGAATTGCGCGGCGGCCCGAAGAAAGAAAATTACAGGGAATTCTACGATAGTCTTGCGGGCGCAGACCTGGATTAGTCGCATATATATAAGGAAAGGAGCTATCGGGCTCCATGGATATAGCGAGATTCAAAAAACTCCCCATAATGGGAATAATAAGAGGCATTGAGGAAGATACCGTGGCCCCTCTCATGGAGGCCGTTGTCTCAGCCGGCCTGGAGACTATAGAGATAACGATGAATACCATGAATGCCGAAAAGATGATAACTCGCACGGTTCAGGCAGGGCATAACCGTCTCATGGTGGGGGCGGGCACTGTCCTTACCGTGGAATCCGCGAAATCGGCGCTTAACGCGGGAGCGACCTTCATCGTCATGCCGGTCCTTATAGATGAAGTCGTGGACTATTGCGTAAAGAACGTGATCCCCGTCTTCCCCGGCGCCTTGACGCCCGGAGAGATATACCGCGCATGGTCGGCCGGGGCCACGATGGTAAAGGTCTTTCCTTCAGGATTCTTCGGGCCCGCGTATTTTAAGGAGATCAAGAGCCCTTTCGCAAACATAGAACTCATGGCATGCGGGGGCGTTACCGCGAAAAATATATCCTCATATCTCGCAAGCGGCGCGTCCGCGGCTGCGTTCGGCGCAAGTATATTTAAGAGAGAATGGCTGGCTGAGAAAGAATTTAATAAGGTGGCGGCTGAAATTCAAAATCTGGTGCAGGCATTTAAACGAGCCGATGTTAGATGAAGCCGGGGCAAATTTTAAATGAAAATAAACAGGGCTGAATTTACGATATTCGATGTAGAGACGACAGGCCTCTTCCCGTATTACGGCGATAAGATCTGTGAGATAGCCGCTGTCAGGGTGGACTCCTCCTGCAAAAGGGCCAAAAAATTCACTTCCCTCATAGATCCCCAAAGGCCGATATCCTACCGCGCCTTTTCTATCAACGGCATAACACGCACAATGGTTGCGGGGAAGCCTACCATCGACGCAGTACTTCCCGATTTTTTAAAATTTGCGGAAGATAGCGTACTTGTTGCCTACAATGCCGGTTTCGACCTGGGATTTCTTGAAAGCGCAATGGGTGAAGATAAGGAAATTTTAAGGGGTCATTTTGTCATCGATGCGCTTGCCCTGGCGAGGAGGTTCTTCCCGGAGGCGGGCAGGTACAGCCTGGGCGTTCTTGCAAGGCATCTGGGCATCGAGTCTCCCGTTGAGCACAGGGCGCTG
>PLLI01000089.1 GCA_003140915.1 Candidatus Omnitrophota bacterium | reverse complement strand
TGCCTTTTTCTCTTTACCGAAAATGAATGGAAGACACAGGAGTCGAAATTTAAATCCGTCTCATTCACAAAATCCGAATCGAGAAAATTCAACAGGCTCTATTTTTCCGGTGCCAGCGAGATCGAATGCGACAAGCAGGGCAGGATCCTGATACCGAGATACTTGAAAGATTACGCCGGTATCAAAAGGGATGTAATGATAATAGGCGTCTCGAACAGGATAGAAGTATGGTCGAAAGATGCCTGGTTCGAGTATTATAATAGTTCAAAAGAGTCGTTCGAAGAGATAGCTGAAAAGTTGATGACCGAAGAAAGCTAAGGGGGTGGCTGTTATGAGTCCCAGGCAAATGAGGGTGGCGAAAGGCGCGCGCTATTATAACACAACAATGGAAATATTCATCGAGCGGATCAGGAAAGCGCGTGCGTTGGGATGTAATCTTTCTTATCTGGGCCTAGATAACCAGGTCTCTAAGAAATCGTCTTCCAATAGAATAAGCACGTTGACAAAATAAAAAAATATTAAAGGATCCTGGTTGTGCATCAGCCGGTAATGCTTGACGAAGTTGTAAGCTCTTTGAATCTGAAGCCGGGTCATGTCGTGCTCGACGCCACGATAGGCGGCGGCGGGCATGCCGGAGAGATATTGAAGCGGATAATGCCGGGGGGAAGGCTGATCGGGCTTGACGCGGATGACGAGGCCATAAAGATCGCTTCGGAGAATTTAAAAGAATTTGCCGGCAGTTTCAAATTGATCAATGAAAATTTCAGAAATCTGGATAGGGTGCTTTCGAAAGAAAGCATCAAGAGCCTTAACGCGGTTTTGCTGGATATAGGCGTATCGTCGTTCCAGCTTGATAATAAAGACAGGGGTTTCAGCATAAAGGGCCCGGCGCCGCTGGACATGCGGATGGACCGCAGGCTCACATTAAGCGCCTTCGATATTATAAATAGATACAAAGAGTCCGATCTTTCGGATATAATATATAGATATGGCGAGGAACGATTTGCACGAAGAATAGCGAGGCGCATAGCCCGGGAGCGCTCCGCGCGGCCCATAGAAACGACTGCGGATTTATCGGAGATAGTGCGGCGGGCCATAGGCTCCAGGAAAAAATATTTCAGGATCGACCCGGCCACGAAGACGTTCCAGGCCATAAGAATAGTCGTTAATGATGAGCTGGGGGCCCTGGAAGAGGGATTAAAGAAAGCGGTCTCCTGGCTTGACATTGGCTCGAGGATAGCGGTCATAACATTTCACTCGCTTGAAGACAGGATAGTTAAAAATCTGTTTAAAGGTTACGCCGGTTTAGGCGTACTTAAAATTATAACTAAAAAGCCGCTTGGCCCTTCTCCGGAAGAGACGGCGGCCAACCCCAGATCGCGAAGCGGCCGATTGAGAGTAGCGGAAAGGATGTAAGGTTTAATGAGGCTCTTTAAGTCGATAGCAAGTATAACGGTAATAACCCTTGTGGCGTTAATTTACGTTCATCAGCAGGTTGAGCTTGTGAAGTTAAGTTATTCAATAGAGACAAAGGAAAAGAAGCTCAAGGTTATGCTTGACCATAAGGGGCGCCTGGACTATAATATCGACAATCTCGAGGCTCCTTCGCGGCTTGAGAACGTATTGATGTCGAAGAACATAGATATAGCTTTCCCGGGAAAGCACCATGTCATGAATGTGGCGAAATTGACGCCGGGAAGTGCCGATGAGCTCGCCTTACGCGCAAGCTCTATTGACAGAAAATTCAGCATATTCGGGATCATTGATTTCCTTAGCCCAAGGGCAGAGGCCCAGGCGCGGGAAAAGTAGGAACTATCGCTTTTGTCATGGTTCCATCCTGACAATTTAAGTTATGGATAATAAATTTAAACATCGCTTTAAGGATCTCTAAAAATTCGTGCATAGCGGAACGTTTCGTACCCGGCAGATCGCCGTCTTTTGTCTCTTCTTTTTATCCCTCGCATTTCTTGTCTTACGCCTCCTCTATCTCCAGGTAATAAGGCATAATTTCTATTATAAAATAGCGAATGAACAGCAAACCGTTTCGGTCGAGGTGCCGCCCACACGGGGAACCATATTCGACAGGTGCATGCGTGTCCTGGCAGTGAACCTGACCAGTAACTCCGTATTCGTAAATGCCCGCGAGATAAAAGACAGGGAAGGCACTGCGGAGACGCTCGCCCATATATTAAAACTTAACGAATCATATATTTTTCAGAAGCTTTCGAAGAATAAGGCCTTTGTCTGGATAAAGAGAAAGATAACCCCGCAGGAAGAAGATGATATAAAGAAACTCAAGCTCGACGGTGTGGCGATAATAAAAGAATCGAAAAGGTTCTATCCCGACAGGCAATTAGCCTGCCACGCCATCGGCACCGTCAATATAGATAACGTGGGTCTGGAAGGGCTTGAATTACAGTATAATAAATATCTAAGCGGCGAAAGCGGATGGCTCATTTCGACGCAGGACGCGAAACGGAAACTGTTGGAATCCTACCAGTATGAATTTATTCCCCCCAAGAACGGCTTTTCGCTTGTCCTCACCATAGACGAAGTGATACAGAGTATCGCCGAGCGGGAACTCGCCAAGATGTACGAGAAGTATAACGCGAAGGGCGCGTCCATAATAGTGATGGACCCCAAGACCGGCGACATACTGGCGCTTGCCAATTTCCCGAATTTTGATCTTAACGAACCCGGAAAACGGGCGTCCACGTCGATAAGGAACAGGGCGCTAAATGATTTCTTTGAGCCGGGAAGCGTATTCAAGATAGTCGCAGCAAGCGGCCTTCTGGAAGAGAAGCTCGTTACCTTTAATACTCTGTTCAATTGCGAAAACGGCCAATGGAAGATAGGGCGAAGGACATTACATGATCACACCCCGCATGGAGTGCTTACGTTCAAGCAGGTCATAGAAAATTCGAGCAATATAGGCACCGTGAAAGCGGCAAGCCTTCTCGGCCCGGAGCGGATGTTCAAATATATAGAGGCCTTCGGCTTTCGCGAAAAGAGCGGGATCGACCTGCCGGGAGAGGTCGTTGGCATAAACAGGCCGGTATCGAAATGGTCCGGGGTCAGCATGTATGCCATACCGATGGGCCAGGAAGTCACCACGACAGCGATGCAGCTTGCCGGCGCTATTTCCGTTATCGCGGATAACGGTTATCTCGTAAGGCCCAGGATAGTGAAAGAAGTTCTCGACGAGAAAGGGCAGGCCGTCAAAGGATTCCCTCCGGTAGTCCGTAGAAAAGTGATATCTACTCAGACAGTTTTAAAGATGAGGAGCATATTGATGGGTGTTGTGAATACCGGCACCGGCAAGAAGGCCAGGATGGAGGATTACAACGCGGGCGGGAAGACGGGCACGGCGCAAAAGGTCGAGCCGGGCGGGGTCTATTCACACGATAGGTTCGTCGCGTCATTCATCGGTTTTGCCCCGGTGGAAAACCCGGTGCTTGCGGTGGCGGTATGCGTGGACGAACCGCGGCCCGTATATTACGGTGGGGACGTAGCGGCGCCCGTATTTAAAAATGTCGTGGACAATTCCCTCAAGTATTTAACCGCTAAAGGTGTATATGTTTCTGAAGGAAATTCTAAAGGGGACAGGATACAAGCTATCCGGCCCTGACGCAAAGACGGAAGTCAGGCGCATAACGAACGACTCGCGCACGGTCACGAGAAATGACATGTTCGTAGCGTTCCGCGGATATGCCGCGGACGGATACGCATTTATAGACGAGGCCGTGGCAAAAGGTGCCGGGGTCATCGTAGCGGAGAAAAATTTCAAAGCACCGGCCGATGTGGTAAAACTCATCGTCGAGGATACCAGGACCGCTTTCCCCGTAATTGCGGATAATTTTTACGGCCATCCGTCGGAAAAATTGAAAGTGATAGGAGTGACCGGCACTAACGGAAAGACAACGATAACATATATAATCGAAGGTATCCTTCGATGTGCCGGTGAGGAGCCGGCAGTTATCGGCACGATAAGTTACAGGCTGGCCGGGAAGGTCGTGCCGGCAAAGAATACCACGCCGGGGCCGCTCGAACTTGCGTCCATGCTTGCCGAAACGGTGAGATCTGCCGGCCGTTACGCGGTCATGGAAGTGTCGAGCCATGCGCTCGATCAGCACAGGGTGGATAGTGTCACGTTCGATGCCGCGATCTTCACCAATATAACGCCGGAGCATCTCGATTACCATAGAACGCTGGAAGAATATTTCGGCGCGAAGATAAAGATATTCGGCAGATTAAAAAAAGACGGAGCCGCAATACTGAATATAGATGCCGATAAAGTTGCAGCGTTAAAAGCGTCTATAAAAAATCGGGTTATTACTTACGGTATGAAAGGAAAGGCGGATATATCGGCAAAGAATATCCGTCTATTGATAGATGGTTCGAAGTTTGACGTTATTACACCAAAGGGATCTTTCAGCATCTCAACATCTTTGGTAGGTCTGCACAACGTGTCGAATATCCTTGCTGCTGTCGCAGCCTGCGACTTCATAGGCATAGACAGGAAAGCGATAAAGTCAGGCATCGAAGCGATGACCTTTGTTCCGGGAAGGCTTGAGCCTGTGCAGTGCGGGCAAGCTTTTAAAATTTTTGTGGATTTTGCTCATACGGAAGACGCGCTTTACAATACATTAAGCGTTTTGAGAGAAGTTTCGAAGGCAAAGATAATAACCGTATTTGGCTGCGGCGGGGACAGGGACAGAAAGAAGCGGCCGCTAATGGGCAAAACTGCCTGCAAGTTATCCGACCATGTTATAATAACTTCGGACAATCCGAGGTCCGAGGAGCCCGCGGATATTATCGATGAGGTCTTAAGCGGCGTTAGAGGGAATTTTTCAAATTATGAAGTTGAGATCGACAGGCACAAGGCGATAGAGAAGGCGCTTGATTTGGCCGAAGTTGGTAGTATAGTTATTATAGCGGGCAAGGGGCATGAGAATTACCAGATAATAAAAGATAAGGTCCTGCCGTTCGATGATCACGAAGTAGTAAGGAAGATACTGCGAAAGAGATGAAGATAAAAGTACACGACCTGGTCAGGATAACCGGCGGAAAGTTATTATCGGGCAATCCCGATGCGGAGATCGCACCGTCAAAAATTTCGACGGATTCACGGGCTATTAAAAAAGGTGAATTTTTCATAGCGCTCAAGGGCCCGAATTTTGACGGAGACAGATTTATCGGGGAAGCTTTTAAGAAGGGCGCGATGGGC
>PLLI01000072.1 GCA_003140915.1 Candidatus Omnitrophota bacterium | reverse complement strand
CTCGACAGACGTCATCCATTTCAAGTATTCTTATGGGAACGCCGACTTTACTGGGCTGAAAGTTACGTATGAATACAATACAAGCGGCGCGGAAATATGCAGGACTCACGCGGAGATGGTAAGGGGAGACGCTGAAGTCGGCGCACGCGGGGACACAGAGGCAAATATACCCAAGCCGGGGCAGGAGATTATTCCCAGCGTCTCGACAAACGGTCACAATACGCTTACGTAGTTGACAGAAAATATCAGTAAGGGTAGAATATAAGAGATGAAGAAGCGATACGAAAAGCCGCTTGTAACGGATCCCGAGTCCGGGAAGAGCGCGTTCATTCCTCTCGGCTCCACCGCCTGCGCCTCCGGAGATATAGGCTCGGCCTGCGGTGCCGGGACAGAGCCGCAGGGCGGCCCCACCAAATGCGTCAGGGGAAACAATCCTTTTACCAGCGAATGCCTTTCTGGGTCGCGCGCGGACAACGATTGCATGACTGGCACAGAAGCAAACTACAAATGCGATGTCGGCATATCTGTTGCCAACGACTGCACCAGGGGGCAGACGCCCCAAGGACCCATCTGTCAGAGCGGTAGCTCAGCCGATGGGTCATGCAACAGTGGAACACTCGTTGGTGGATAATAGCAGGCTTATAACCTACCTCGTTTCGCAATTATTGGCATTGAATAACGGGATGTTGCTGCACGCGGCCGCGGTCGTCAAAGATAAAAAAGCATTTCTCTTCCTGGGCATCGCCGGTTCCGGTAAATCCACAATAGCCGCCCTTTCCAGAAGATATACGGTCCTGGGAGACGACGTTATAATCATAAGGCGCCGCGGCAAAAGTTATTACGCCCTTCCGACGCCGTGGAGACAGCAGCCTTTCATAAAATTCCGTAAAGGCCGGAACGCGAAGATCGCCGCGATATTCTTCATCAAAAAATTTAAAGAAGTCCGTTTCAGTCCGTTAGCGCCGGAGGCTGCCCTCGCGAATATGCTCGCGAGCCACATCCATTTTCTCAGCTTTACGGAAGGGGTGTTCCTCCGGAAAGTATTTTCTACGGCCTCGGGCCTTGTGAAGGCCGTCCCGGCCTACGAGATGGAATTCGGCAAAGAGAGCGATTTCTGGCCCGAGTTGGAGGAGGCGGTGGATGGCGCATAGTGGCGCGGTGAAAGATGCCTGCAGGCTATTTTTAAGGTTCAATGCCTACCTTGCGCGATACCGTAAAGCGGAGGCGCTCCTTTTTTTATGCGGCGCAGTCTCGATGCTATTTTCGCTCATCGGCCCGTACCTCGGCAAACTTATCCTCGATAACGGCATTCTCGCAAAAGACATGAATGCGTTTTTGACATATACGATAATAGGCGGCGTCATCTATATTTTCCGGCAGGCTGCCGATAGAGGGACCTTACTTCTTAAAAGTTACACGACCCGCAGGATCAAGATCGACCTTGCCAGGGCCGTATTCAAAAAGACGCAAGCGCTCTCCTTGAGGTCTTTCAGGGACAGATCGATCGGCGGTTACGTCTCAAGGTTCAGCTCGGACATCACCGCCTCCTCCGGCATAATAGCCTCGACCCTGCCGGAGCTCCTCAAGGTGGCCCTCAGGCTCGTCCTCATCACCGCCATCATTTTCGTTATCAACTTTAAGATACTCATCCTCATCCTGTGCTATCAGCTCATAATGATAGTGAGGATACGCTATTTCGCGCGGAAGCAGGACGAGCTTGCGGAGGCCTCTTACAAAAAAGGATGGGAGATGTCGAAGGCGCTTACGCGGATATTCTCTCAGATATACATTGTAAAAGCCGCCGGCAGCATGGCCGCCATGGCGCGCAGGTATTTCCGCTCATTTTTAGATTCGATAAGGCTTGAGGTCGCCGTCTCGAAGCTGGAGTTCGTCTCGGAGGCGTTGTCAGAGGCCTCCAACAAAATATTTTTCGGCGCGATAGGGTTTGTCGGCACCATAATGGTCGTCAAGGGGCGGCTGACGCTGGGCTCTCTCGGCGCGATCCTGGCCTATATGTCCCAGGGTGCGGCGGCATATACCGCGCTCGTCGAGATATTCCGCCGGATGATCTCAAACCGCATACCCCTCGAACATACAGCAGGGCTCCTCGACGCAGAGATCGACGTCAGGGAGAAAGAGTTTGCCCCCTACGTGAACTTTTCCGGAGGCGGGGTGGAGTTTAAACGTGTCTCTTTCGGATACGACGCGGGCAAAGACGTCTTCAGCGGGATCAGTTTTGTCATAACGCCCGGATCGCGCTCGGCGCTCGTCGGGCCTTCCGGCAGCGGCAAGACGACGATAGCGAACCTCATCCTCAGGCTGTATGATACGAATTCCGGCAGCGTATTGCTCGACGGCCGCGATGTGAGGGAGATGAGTTTCAAATCCATATACAGCCAGGTTGGTTTGGCGCCGCAGGCGCCGCCCCTGTGGAGCGGCAGCATCGCGGAGGCGATAACCTACGGCAGTTCCAAGATCGACATGGCTGCAGTAGAGCACGCGGCGGAATTGGCGGAGATAGGCGATTTCATCAGGCGGCTGTGCGGCGGTTATGATACGGTCCTGGAAGATATGGTATCGACCATTTCGCAGGGCCAGCGGCAGAGGATAGCCATCGCGGCCGCGCTCGCGAAACGCCCTAAGATCCTCATCATGGACGAGGCCTGCGCCTCGCTCGATTCCGGGACCGAAGAGCGGATAGTGGAAAACATAATGCGCGCGTTTCCGGAGATGACACTTATCACGATCTCTCACCGTTTATCTTCCGCCAGAAAGATGGACGCCGTATATTTTTTGAAAGGGCCGTGCACTATCATTGCGGCAGATCACGGGACGCTCGCCCAAAGCGACGCGGAATACAATGGACTATTCGCGGGCCAGCTGGACGCGGTTCGATAGACGCGCCGAAGAGCTCCTGATAACCTGCATGAAGAAGGACGCCGCCGGATCCCGCGCCCGCGAGATCGCCGGGCTCATCCGCTCCGGCGCGGATCTCCGGGCGGCCGGCAATATGGCGGCCGCCAAGGGCGTCTCCTGGCTCGCATACCGGGCGTTGATTTTTTTTACACCTTCCGACGATAAAGGCAGGGAAGCGATGAGGGCCCTGCAGGTCTCCTGCGGGACGAGCTCCGTTGCCAACGAATATTATAAAGAGGAGCTGAAGAGGGTCCTCAGATATTTTTCAGAACGCGGCATCGCCGTAATTCCCCTGAAAGGCATCGCTCTTGCCGAACGCCTGTACGGAGATGTCGCGGCCCGCGACCGGAGCGTGGATACGGACCTCCTGGTAAAAGAGAAAGACAGAGAACGCGGCGCGGCCGCGCTGAAAGAACTCGGATATATTCCCGCCTATGCCGGCGAGACCGAAGCGTATGAGTGGTGCCGCACCTTTCACAATCCTAAAAAAAACATGATCGAACTCCATTGGGACATCACGATGATGGTCCGTTCGCCGGAGAGAATAGAGGGGTTGTGGAGAGGCGCCCGTCCAAGGCAGTGGGAAGGCGTCAGCTTTTACGATCTCGAACCGGCGGAACTGTTACTCTACCTTGCCGCGCATTTAGTGAACAGCGATTCTTTTCGCCACCTGAAATACCTCTGCGACATCGACCGCCTGATAGGCAAATACGGTAATGAGATCGAATGGGATAGCCTCATCGCGAAAGCCGTTGAGTGGCGCCTTAGCGGTTCTCTCTACACTGCCCTCAAGGTCACGGGCGATATCCTGGGAACGGATTTTCCTGAAGATGAGTTACGGCGCTTGCGCGTCTCTTTTCCGAAAAAGATATTCATAAGAGCCTTTGCCGGGAGAAGCGTCGTATTTCGCAGCAGAGTCAGAAGGCGTATCCTCGATAAATTCCTGAGCTACATCCTGTTTGAGATAATGGAGGCGAATTCTTTAAAAGACCATGTAAATATTTTTAAAAGGGTGTTATTCCCACCTCGCGAAATGATGGAAAATAGGACTTATTTTGGAAGATTTTGCAACGGAGTCCGCCGGTTATTTAACAAAGATGTTTAGCTCAAAAAAGTAGGCCTCCCCGCCTTGCATAAATGCCGGATATATAGTATAATTATATAAAAATATAGAGGACTATTAGTTGAATCGAAAGATATTCATAGCCGTTTTGGCGTGCTTCCTGATCTGCGCGAGCTTGCCGCTTGGGAGCGTTTTTGCCCAAACTCCCAAAGAATTTACAAGGCTCAGGAGTAATTATCAGGGCTTACCGCCCACCGCTGAAACGCTATCACCCACCGGAGAGAGGGTGGCCGAATATTATATAGCGCCCAACGATAAGTTAGATGTCTTTGTATGGCAGAATCCGGACCTGTCAAGAACGATCGATGTCCGGCCGGACGGCAAGTTATCCTATCCATTGGTAGGCACGCTCGATGCGGCGGGATTAACGCTGGACCAGCTCCAGAATATAATAAAAGAAAAACTCTCCGAGTTTATCAGGTTCCCTCAGGTGGTCGTTTCTCTCAAAGAGTCCGCGGGCAATAAGATCGTGGTCCTGGGGCAGGTCAACTATCCCGGCATATTCACGTTTAAAGGCAACGCGATAAGCGTGATCGAGGTGGTAGCGATGGCCGGCGATTTTACCGCAGACGGCCGGAGAGAAAGCGTGATGATAATAAGCGATAATTTTACCGCGCATCCGAAAGTGCGGAGGCTCAATGTCCTCACCGCCATAAGAGAAGGCGCGGCCAATGCGGATCTTTTTGTTAAACCGAACGACGTGGTCTACGTGCCGCGCTCGACCATAGCCGACTTCAATAAGTTTTTGACCGAGATACAACCGACCATCAATGTGCTCTCAACCCTGATGAACTTAGGGACAACCGGAATAAGTACCGCCACACAGGCAAAAGCATTTTTTTGGCACAGGGACGTAAAACTCGTGCACGGCGAGTAGCCGTTAAAGGATAGGGCAATGCAGCTATACGAATTGAACATCAGGGATTACTGGAATATATTTCTAAAGCGGAAATTGCTGATAATCATATCTTTCATGGTAGTCTTTTCAAGCATCTTCACATATACCAGCTTCCAGACGCCTATATACACCGCGACCGTTCTCATAAAGATCGATCAAAACCTGAATATTCCCGAGATCATATTCCCGAGCAATATGCGTTACAGGATGGGCGGGGAGGCCGAGGTGAACCTCGCGGATTATACAAAACAGATCATCAGCCGGCCCGTCCTCGAGACGGCGGCCAGGAATTTAGGGTTGATCAAGGATGGCATGCCAGGCAGGGAAAAGAACGATGTGGTAAGCGCCATATCCGCCGAAGTGGAGGCAACCGAGATAGAGAAGACGAACATGATACGCCTGCAGGTCAGCTCAAAGGATCCTCAAGCTGCCGCCGACCTCGCTAACAAAATAGCCGAAGCTTTCAAGAAGCTGAACATGGAGCAGAAGAACCAGCAGGCCTATAATGTAAGGGCCTTCATTGAAAAGACCCTTGAAGACGTCTCAAAGAATCTGAGGGATCAGGACGAGAGATTGCGTAACCTCACCATGCGCGGCGCGGTAGGATCGGGCGTCAATATCGTAACTCAGATCTATGAGCTTGAAAAGAAGCGGGAAGACCTGCTGACCAAATTTACCGAAAAGCATCCCGACGTCGTCCAGCTCGATCAACAGATAATGGAGCTGAAAGAGGCCCTCAAGAGCCTGCCGAAAGAGGAATTCGAATACGGCATATTGAAAAGGGATATTACCATAAACGAAGCGCTCTATACTAACCTGAAACAAAAATTGCCTGAGGCGCAGATCAAAGAGGCGGAGAAGATCGATAATGTCCTGATAGTGAATCCGGCCATCGCGCCGCGCCATCCCTCGTATCCCGATAAAAAGAGAAATTACACCGCGGCCGTCGTCCTCGGGCTCGTTCTCGGTGTGGCTATGGCCCTCGTAACAGAGAACATAGATACGTCTATAGGGCGGGTCGAGGATATAGAGAATTTTATAAAGGTCAGTGTCATCGGGGTCATTCCGTTCTGTTCCCGTAAAGACGAAGATGTGCACGGGAAGAAGGGGTGGCGGGGAAATTTATCCAGGTCCTTTGCCAGATTTTTTAAAGGCGGCCTATTTGGAAAAGAGAAGAGTAGAAAAGAAATAAAGTGCGAAGTCCTGATCTCCGCACTCGATCAGTCTTCGAGGTCGATCTTTCTGGAGGCGTTCAGGATATTGAGCGTCAACATCCAGGTCCTGTTCGGAAAAGGCGAGAAGATCAAAAATAAGGCGATATTGATAACGAGCTGTAACCCCGAGGAGGGCAAGAGCATAGTCAGCTGCAACCTCGCAATGATAATGGCGCAGATGGGATACAAGACCCTTCTCATAGACGCCGATTCGCGCAGGGCCAATGTTCATAAGATATTCGGGATAAAGACGAAGGAAGGCGGGCTCCTGGATATACTCACGGGCAAGTCGGAATTCGACGCCGTGGTCAGGACCGCTACCGACATAATGCTCGGGACAACGGACTCCGATAAGGTCATAGACCGGCCCTGGATGAATAACCTTAATATACTCACGGCGGGCTCGGTATTTCCGAATCCCGCGAATCTTTTTAATTCCGAAAAGATGGATGAGCTTCTGAACTATTTCAAGAAAAGATACGATCTGGTCATAATAGATACTTCGCCTGTCCTGGCCGTCAGCGAACCCTCGATCTTAATGCCCAAGGTTGACGGAGTGCTCTTAGTCTACAAGGCGGGCTCAACGTCCCGGCTTGCCTTGCGCCGCGCGAAGATCCAGATAGAGAGCGTCAAGGGGCCGGGCTCTCTATCTGGCATTATCCTGAACAATGTCATGCCCGAGGTAGGAGTCAACACCTATTATTATTATTACAACAAACGATACTATGGCTACGGCGACGATGAAGAAGCCGATCCTAAAGTAAAAGGAAGCGCAGGAAAAAATGTATGAGAAATATTGGGGTTTGACCGAAAAGCCTTTCGAGAACACCCCTAATCCCCGTTTCATGTATTATTCCAATAAGCATGAAGAAGCCCTCACGCGGCTACTCTACGCGATAAAGGAAGAGAAGGGCTCCGCGATGCTGACCGGCGAATACGGTTCGGGCAAGACCATATTATCGAGGATCATTATCGACGAATTGATAAAAGACAAGATCTACGAGGTAGCGCTCATAACCCACCCACAGCTCTCGCCCATCGAATTCATACAGGAGATAATCTATCAGCTGAAAAATGAGCATGTCACCGGTTCGAAACCGCAGCTCCTGCATATGATGCAGGATATCATATATAAGAATTTTAAGGACGGCAAGAAGGTGGTCATACTTATCGATGAAGCGCAGATCGTGAAGTCAAGGCAGACGTTCGAAGAGGTGCGGTTATTCTTGAATTTTCAATTGAACGACAGGTTCCTGATCACCCTGATACTGATAGGCCAGCCGGAACTTCTTAACAGGGTAAGAGAGATCCCGCAGCTATGGCAGAGGTTGGGGATAAAGTATCACCTGTCCGGCCTGACGCCGAGCGAGGCGGAGGCGTATATAAAGCACCGTCTTTCAGTTGCGGGCGCTAAGTCGGATATATTTACCGCGGACGCGATAGAGATAATATATAATTATTCCAAAGGGATACCGAGAAGCATGAATAACGCCTGCGATATGAGTCTCCTGATAGGTTTTGGGCAGGAAGCGAAGGTCATAGACAGGGATCTGGCCTCAAAAGTGGTGGAAGACCTGAAAATGGAGAGTTTTCTTTATGCCAAGAATGTTTGATATCTTAAGAGGCAAAAATGCGGACGGCGATCCTGCCGGCGCGGATGAAAAACAGAAAGCCGAAAAGACGGCGCCGAAAAGTGAGCCCTTAAGTTTTCCCAAAGAAATTTTAAAAGCGCCCGCGCCTGAGCCGGAAGAGAGGGAAGACCAATCCCTGGTTTCAAAGAAACTCATCTTCGCCGTAAAGCAGCACGGAGTGGATAACCAGGAGAGGGCGGATGAGATATACGAAGACGCGGTCGCAAACGTAAAAGGCCTGCTCACCCGGATAAGGGGCGGTGCGGGCCCCGATCAGGCATGTATGGATAAGATATACGAACTGCTTGACACCGTTTTCAATCAGCTCGTCATGGGAGACAATATACTGTTCAACCTATGCGAGACGAAGGAAGAGGAGGCGTCCCTGCCTTATCATATCGTCAATGTTCTGATTTTATCTACCGTCATCGGACTGAGCATGGGATTCAATAAATCCAGGCTTAGCCACCTGGGGCTGGCAAGTATATTTTATGATGTTGGGATGGATTCTTTCAGGGAGTTGGCGGAAGAGCCGCGTTCATTTACCGCGGAACAACGCGAAAGGGTCAAGAGCCATATCGGCAGGAGCCTGGAGATCGTCGGGTCGATCGGTTCGATAAACGAAGTCGTAATAGAAACTATACTTATGCATCACGAAAGGATGAACGGGAACGGGTATCCGACCGGCCTGCGGGGCGATGACATAAACCCGTATGCGAAGATCCTGGGCCTGGTGGATACCTATGAAGCGCTAACGCACACGAGGCCGCACAGGGAGGGCATGAATACGCATAAGGCCGTCAGGCTTCTTATAGGTTCGATGAAGGGCGATTTTGACTCGGATGTCATGAAGATATTCATAAATAAAATGTCCGTCTATCCCATAGGCAGCATTGTGACGCTGGATACCGACGAGGTGGCAAGGGTCGTAAGCGTTCAACCCGGTTCTCCGCTGCGCCCGGTGATCATGATACTGAGAAATGCGAACGGCGTAAATGTCAAGGAGAAGATCGTGATAGATCTCTCCAAGCAGGATTTCCCGGCCATTAAAGATTAATGTGAATAAAACTTTAATATATTTTTTAGTATTTGTCCTGGCTGTCTTTGTCAGTTTTTTTGCCATAAAGAGCCATTTTTCTATCCAGGCTACGGGGTTTCTCCTTTTTATCCTCGTCTTTGTTCCCGTTCTGATAAAACCCGATATCGGCCTTATCATCATAATCGCGTCGATGCTCTTATCCCCGGAGATCGTACTGGGCCGCACGACCGGCAGATACGTGACCGTCAGGATAGAGGACATTCTTCTGATGGTAGTCATCCTGGCCTGGTTATTAAGGACGTCATTCACAAAAGATATTGCGAGCACGTTCAGGACAAAAATGACCGGCCCGTTTTTTCTGTATATAGTAATTTGCCTGGTATCTACCTCTTTCGCGGCCATGGAGGGAGACATAGATATCAAACAGAGTTTTTTCAGTATCCTGAAATATATCGAATATTTCCTGTTATTCCTGATGGTTCAGGATAGCATCAATAGTACCGGGCAGGCGAAGATGTACGTCGCCGTTTTTCTACTGACAGCAGTGGTGGTGGCGGCCCGTTCGAACATATATATAGAAAACCAGTTAAGCGCCGGAAGCCAGTTTTTCAGGGTCGCGCCGCCGGTCGAAACTACGAACGTAGGAGAGTCAGGAACGCTGGGCGGATATCTTGTCTTTATGACGGCGGTAGCGGGAGGGTTGTTGCTCTATTTACGCTCGACAACTATCAGGATATTCTTATTATGCCTCATAATGGTCATGTTCCGGGCCTTTCTCTATACTCTCTCCCGCGGTTCTTATGTAGCCATGGTGCCCATGGTCATGGGGTTGATATACTTTACCAAGAGAAGTAAGTTCGTCCTCATTTCCGGAGTCGCTATAGGCCTCGTAATGCTTGTGATATTTGCGCCGCACATGGTCAAGGAAAGGCTCACCACGACGGTTATTGAAGAGTCCGACATCTCCGGCAAACACTTGACATTTGAAGAATCTCCTGCCGCCCGCCTGCAAAGCTGGAAACTGGTATTGTTTACACTCTTCCCGAAAAAACCCATATTCGGATACGGCGTCGCCAGGGGATTTATAGACGGCCAGGTATTTTTAACTTTATTCGAAGTGGGAGCGATCGGGCTATTTTTATTAGGATCGGTACTGATGAGATTATTTAAGGCGGGCAGGGATGTGTTAAAGCTGGAGGAGGTGCAGAACGATGATTTTACCGCAGGGATTACGGTGGGATTTTTAGCGGGATTCATCGGGCTCGTTGGCCATGCTCTCAGTACGAATACGTTCATCATAATAAAGGTAATGGAGCCGTTCTGGTTTATGGCGGCTATAGTTATTTCACTGCCGCGCCTGCTTGAAAAAGAAACTGCGGCGCGGGCGGCCGAGTCCACCTCTTAAAGGGCAAATGGAACAGCGCCTATCCCACAAAATAATCAGGAACACATTCTACAATATAGCCGGAAGATTTTCCGGCATCTTCGTAGCCATATTTCTGACACCGTATATCGTCCGGCATATCGGGCTTGAAAGATTCGGTATATGGGCGATAGTCGGGACGGTGACCGGCTATTTCGGGTTCTTCGATTTCGGCATCGGCATGTCTTTTGTAAAATATATAGCGGAGTTTCACGCGAAAAAAGATTATAAAAAATTAAATGAGGTTATCAATTCCGGTTTAATATTCTATTCAATATTCGCGGCTGTAATTATCGTCCTGACGCCTTTATACATTCATCCGCTCCTCGGGATTTTGAAAATACCGCAATATCTTTACGATGACACAGTCTTCGCTTTCTCTATCGGCATAACTATTTTTTGTGTTTCTAACGCCTTGAGCATCTTTTTTGCCATCCAGACCGGGCTACAGCGTATGGATATAACGAACAAATTGGGCATCTTTATGACGATACCCAGCGTCGCGGGGACAATATTTGTCCTGCAGAACGGATGGGGTTTGCGCGGCCTGATCATTAATAACGCCCTTATATGCGCTATATCCAGCATAGCCAGCATCGTGATCGCTTTCAGGATATTACCCGAGCTCAAGTTATCGCTCTTCAAGTTCAGTGCCCGGACCTTTAAAAAACTATTCGGATTTGGCTCTAAGCTGCAGATAGCCAGGATGGCCTCGCTTGTAGCGATGAATATCGACAAACTATTGATCGCCTATTTCTTATCCATGAAGTTCGTGACGTTCTTTCAATTGAGCAGCTCTATCGTGGAACAGGTCAAGTCCTTCGGGCTCTTGTTCCTGGGCGCGCTGGTGCCGGCCTTTTCCCAGCTGGAAGCCAAAAACGGCAGGGCGGAACTGATAGACGGCTATATCAGGGGAACCAAATATTTAGCGCTCATAACCATCCCTATGAATATCTTCACTATTATTTTCGCGCATCAGATAATGTATATCTGGATGGGCCTGGGGTATGAAAATTCCGTCCGGATGATACAGATATTGGGCCTTACCTGGGGCATTGCGATCCTATGCGGAATGAGGGCGGTAATAGTGCAGGCTATTGCAAGGCCCGATATCGAAATGAAGGCCGGACTGATCGCCGCTATATTGAATATCCCGCTTAGTATTATTCTGATCATTAAGTTCGGATTTCTCGGAGTTGCGTTCGGCACATTAATTGCTTTTCTTGCCTCAGCCGCATATGGGACCGTGAAATTTCATAAAGAGCTCAAGCTGCCTTTAAGGCAGCTTATAAGGACAAAGATCTTAAGTATCCTTGCTGTGTGTGTATGCGCCGGGATACTTGTCCGGGGCTTGACGGTATTATCTTACGGGTTCTTTAAACAGGACCGGATAACGACTTTCGCCGTCTTCATTGTTCAGGGCCTCTTATTTTTCGGGGTCTACCTGTCCTTGCTGTTATTCACCAAACCTTTGGATAACGGAGATCTCGCGATGCTATCCGAAGGCAAGGCAAATTTTGCCAAAAATTTATTGAGCAAATTCAGCCGCTAAAATAATTAACGTGTGATTTATGAAGTCGTTAACCGTGCTTATGGATGAGCAATTAAAAGGCGGCGATTCTGTCCTTGACGCCGGCTGCGGCAGGAACACGTTCCTGCAATATATCAAAAAGCCGCTCCGTAAAGTGGGTTTGGATTTTTATGAACCATATTTGCTGAAAAGCAAGGCTGCGTCTTTACATAATAACTACATCTTGGCCGATCTACGCAATCTCCCTATTGACTCCAGGTCATTCGATTGCGCCGTAGCTATCGAAGTCATCGAGCACTTAACCAAACCGGACGGGTTAACGCTTATTAAAGAGCTGGAGAGGGTCGCGAAGACTACGGTTATACTGACAACGCCAAACGGTTTTTTTCCGGCGTCCCCGGGCCCCGAAGACAACCCCGGAGAGAGCCACATATCCGGCTGGACGGCAGATGAATTGAGAAAGCTCGGTTTCAGGGTTTATGGCATTAACGGGTGCAGGATGCTTCGGCAGAAAACGGGCATTTTAAAATTCATTCCGGGGATGCTCTATTCGATCCTCCGGAGGATAGGGGATCGAGTTGCTTATTATTGCCCGGCTTTCGCTTTCCAATTATTTTGCGTTAAAGACGTAAGGGTTTCGATCATTTTGACCGAGATCCATGGAAACAAGATGTATCTATATGCCCATGACAGGTCGGTCACCCCTTCGTTGTTGAAAAATGGTATCTACGAAAAATATACGACAGAGGTTTTCAAGAGCTCAATAAAAGCTGATATGACGGTAGTTGATATAGGGGCGAATATCGGATACTTTACTTTAATTGCCGCGAAGCTGGTAGGCCCTGCCGGGAAAGTGTATGCTTTTGAGCCCGAACCGCATAATTATGAGCTGCTCACTAAAAATGTTCTGATCAATCATTATGATAATATTGCCTCTATCCCAAAAGCAGTATCCAATAAAACGGGTGAGGCCGAACTTTTTGTCGACAGAATTAATTTAGGCGGACACTCGCTTTCAGAAGATACTGTCCTTGAAAAAGCAGGATATCTCAAGATAGAGGCTGTGACTTTGGATGATTTCTTCGGTAAGACCG
Organism: Candidatus Omnitrophota bacterium; assembly: GCA_003140915.1. GTDB lineage: Bacteria > Omnitrophota > Gorgyraeia > 2-01-FULL-45-10 > 2-01-FULL-45-10 > FEN-1322. The sequence continues at coordinate 4,875 of PLLI01000072.1, read as the reverse complement.
TGGGGAATCTGGCGATAGATGTCATGAAGATAGACGCCGAGGGCGCCGAGGGGATTATTCTTGAAGGAGCCGAAAAAGTATTGAAACACGATTTGAAGATATTCATGGAATTCCTGCCCCGGGGCCTTAAAAATATGGGAACGGATCCATTGGGGCTTCTGCGCAGGTTGCAAGGACTCGGTTTTAAAATCAATATCATAGACGAGTTGAACCGGTGCGTGAGGCAGGAAGAGCCGACAAAGATCATTGAGTTATGCGTAACGCAGGAAGGCGGCAGGGATTCCGTTAACCTGTTGCTTAAAAAATGAAATGAAGAAGGATGCGGGATGGGTAGATTGTTACGCGGAATAAATGGTATGGCGCGCGGCACGGCAAATCTTATCCTGAGGGCCGCGAACGGAGCGCTATTAAAACCGCAATGGCTTTGGTTTGAGGCTATCGACAGATGCAACTCCCGGTGTATGCAGTGCAACATCTGGCATAAAAAGCCGGCCAAAAATCTCCTCATCCCCCAGGAGATCAAGAAGGCCTTCAGCGATCCTATTTTCAAAAATGTGAAGGTGATCATAAATGCAGGCGGCGAGCCGGCTCTCAGGGACGACCTGGAAGAGATCGTCATGGCCGAACACGAGGCTATTCCGAAAGCAAAGATCATGATAGGCACAAACGCTCTATTGCCGGAACGGATCGTAGGCGTAGTCAAGTCAGCGATCAAAAATAAGATAGATATACTAACAGGGATATCTTTGGACGGCATAGGGGAAGACCATGATGATGTAAGAGGGGTCAAGGGTAATTTTAAGAAGGCGGAATGGCTATTGAATGAATTGTCGGCTTTGGGCCAAACGCACCAAAATGGATTTCCCTGTATAGGGTTCACGCTCATCGACCGCACGCTTCCTCATATGGAAGCGGTCAGAAGCTATGCCGAAAAGATGAAAGTGAGCTTTTTAATACAATGGTATAACCAGTCCCCGTATTACAATAACGAAGAGAAGGACCTGGTCAAGGATAAGGCCTCGATGGTTGAAGCGGTCAGGCGATACCCGCCGTCTCTCCTGAACGAGACCGGGATCAGGTGGCTCGAAAGTAAGTCTATAAAATTCCGGTGTTTTGCCATGAACATGTTCTGTATGGTCCATTGTAACGGTGATATCAGTCCTTGCCTCGGGCATTGGAATATCACGGCTGGGAATATCCGCAAAAATTCTCCCACTGAGATATGGCAAAGTGATGAGGCAAAGAAGATCAGAAGGAATGTCAGGGCATGCAAAGGATGCCTGAATTCTTGCGGTGTCATGTGGAGCGCGGACGCTTCTTTTTATCCTTTACTGAAGTTTTGGCTTAAACAAAAGATGGAACGCCTGAAGGGCAGATCATGAAGGTATGTCTGATAAATCCGCCGCAGGTCCTGAACCGGCGTTTCGGAATGCCGTACGTCTTCCAGCCGCTTGGCTTATTGTATGTTGCCTCGGCCCTGGAGAAGAGTTCTCAAGTTGAAGTCATCGATGCCTCTCTGGAGGGAGGGCAGGACCCGCTATCTATCGGCGACAGATATTATCTCGGTATAAGTTTTGAGGAACTGGAGAAGAGGATAAGGGATATTTCCCCCGATATCGTAGGTATCTCTGTTCCGTTTTCGATAAATGAAGCGAGCGCATTAAAAACAGCCTCGACAGTAAAGGCCGTCGACAGGAAGATCGTCACGATCCTGGGCGGGACGCACCCTTCGGTCCGGCCTATGGAGACGCTATCTTCTGATGATGTGGATTTCGTCGTGATCGGGGAAGGGGAAGAGGCCATCTGCGAATTGGTCCGGATCCTGGAGTCGGGAAGACGGGAAGCCTTGAAGGATGTTAAAGGGATCGGGTACAAGGACGCAGGCAGAATGGTCCTGACTCCTCCCAGAGATTGTATCCGAGAGCCGGATTCGATCCCGTTTCCTGCGAGAAACCTGGTGCCGATGGAGGAATATTTTTTGGCAGCGGGAGCCGAGAGGGCCGCACGGCCTCTTTACAATTTTGACGAGCGGACAACCAGTATAATCACAAGCCGCGGCTGCCCGTATCAATGTAATTTTTGCAGTATCCATCTTTCGATGGGGCGGCAGTTCCGGCCCCGCTCGCCCGAGAATGTCATCGCGGAAATAAAACAGGTGATAAAGGATTACGGCGTAAGACATCTGAATTTTGAAGATGATAACCTGACGCTGGACAAGAAAAGGGCCAAGAGAATATTCGAACTGATGACAGAGAATAAGCTTAATGTAACATGGAGCGCTCCGAACGGCATCAGGGCGGATACCATAGACGAAGAGTTGGTCAGGGCAATGAAAGATTCGGGGTGCAGGAGGGTCTTCGTGGCTCCGGAATCGGGCGTCCAGAGAGTGGTGACCGATCTGATAGGGAAGGATCTGGACCTAAAAAGGATAGAAGAGGCTGTGATCCTTTTCAAAAAATACGGCATCATCGTAGACGGTTCTTTCGTTATCGGATTTATAGGGGAGACGAAAAAAGAGATCCGCGAAACGATACGGTATGCCCTGCGGCTGAAAAGGTTGGGGATGTCCGCGGCGGGTTTTCATATCGCCACCCCATATTACGGGACCCGGCTTTATGAAGAAGCGGTGCAGAAAGGATTTTTGAGAGCCGATTTCGACAGCAGCCTGCTGACTACCGGAGAGCCTTTGATCAGCACACCCGAATGGGACCTCGATACGATCAAAAGACTGCATACGAGAGCGAACTGGATAGTCAATTACAGCTTAAGAGAGAAAGCCTTGAGTATCCTGCGGAGATGCCGGCCGGTATACGCGGCCTTGAAATTTATGAAAACGTTATATTATTGGCTTACCAGCTTTATCCCTTTAATAGGAAATGCCTGCAGGCATTTGATCATGAGGGCATCGCGAAAGATACCCAGGCCGGAATACCTGGTTTACGAAGTTACTAACGCCTGCAATTCCCGTTGCCGGCATTGTCATATATGGAAGAACAAACCTGCGGAAAATATTTTAACCGCGAATGAAATAGAGCGGATACTCGGCGATGATCTCTTCAGTGACCTTAAGCTGGTCTTGCTTACGGGCGGAGAGCCGGTCCTGCAGACGGATATCAATGAGATCATCTCCGCGATACATAAAGTCAAGCCGAAAGCGGCGATCACGCTGAGCACGAACGGGATATTGCCGGAGAGGGTGCTCGGCGTAATGGATTATGCGATGGCGAATAACATAAAGATAAATATCGGCGTCTCTTTAGACGCAATAGGCGAGAGACATGACCTTATCAGAGGCGTAAAGGGAAATTTCGAAAAGGTCGATTACCTGTTGAAGGAACTGGTAAAGCGTAAGAAAAGATACGGTCATAAAATGGGCGAAGTCATTATAGGATATACCCTCTCCAGCCTTACCGTGGATACGCTTAAAGATGTGGCGGCATATACCAGTAACCTGCAGGTGGTGTACCTGCACCTATGCTTATACGAGGAGTTCACTTACTACCGCAATCGGGATAACGCCGACGCGAAGAATTATCAATCGTCTGACAATAAAGAGTTGATCAAGGCTATCGAGGAGCTGCCCGTCTCTTTCTACAATGAGATGCTTTTAGATTGCCTCAAACACAGGCTTAAATTTCGCTGTGAGGCCCTGCGTAAGTTTTTCCTATTAAGATGCGATGGTTCCGTTGCGCCGTGCCTGAAATATTGCGAGACGGCCGCGGGAAATGTCAGGTCCGTCCCGCCGTCCGAAATATGGTATAGTAAGGAAGCGGCGGATGCGCGGAAGGCGGTAAAGGAATGCGGCGGATGCTCAAACTCCTGGGCGACCAGCTGGAGCTTTGAAGATTGGCTCTTTCCTTTTTTAAAGATCCGCCTGAGAACGGACTTTAAGAGATTTATCGCAAAAATCAAGAGAAGGGGATAAATGCCGAAAGTTCTATATATTGGCTTCGGGATCTCTCCTGCCACGCTGGGCGGGGCGATAATTTATCAGGAGTCGCTTGCCCGGAAGATGCGTGACCGCGGTTGGGAAGTTGTATGTTTCTTTGGCGCGAGATCCGATTGCAATATAAAAATACAAAATAAACCGTACTTAAAACGCCGGTATAAGAACGGGATTAAATTCATCGAGCTTTATAATACTCCTAATGAAGCCGGATATTTCGGTGATCCCGCCCGGCAATGCCGCGATCCATATATCGATATCCTGACCAAGCGGGTCCTCGACGAAGAGAGGCCGGATATCGTCCATATCCAGGAACTGCAGATGCATGCGGCATCTATAATTGACATCGTTTGCGAAGCCGGTTATCCCGTCTTGAAGACCATGCACAATTATTTCGATATCTGCCCTCAGAGGGATCTGATGTTCCAGGGCAGGCAACTATGCCTTGATTTTGATCATGGACAACGATGCGTTGACTGTTTAACGGTCTTGCCGGTGAAGATGGTGGCGCCGCTCGCCAATAGGATCCTCCGGAATTTTTTACCCCCCAGATTGTATGGATACCTCTCAACCATGTATAAAGCACACAGCCCGAATATAACAGGTCAGAAAACCTGCCGTACTTATCGGCCGGATCAATATGCCGAAAGAAGGAGATTTTTTGTAGAAAAATTAAATAAGCTGGATATCATTCACTGCTCTTCGCGCCGCTCGGCGGAGATACTCGCCGGTTACGGCGTATTGAAAAACAGGATCAAGATCATCCCGCTTTCGGTTAAAAGCATAGAGGATATTGTCCCCAAGCCGCTGCGTGATAATCATTACCCGGTTGTCTTTGGTTACGCAGGCGCAAAACACTTATCCAGGGGGTACCAGGTATTGATGGATGCTTTTGCGAAGCTTGACCAGAAGAAAGCCAAATTAATTAT
>PLLI01000028.1 GCA_003140915.1 Candidatus Omnitrophota bacterium | reverse complement strand
ACTATATCCTGATGTATGAATGCAATTGTTAATGTAACAGCTACAAGCCTGATCCACCACTTATTATGCGGACTCTGCCAGTCCATGATGAGTGATGTGGAGCCGAGCTCTTCGCGGATTGAGCCTTCATTTTCTGAAACGACTCTTCCGCCTAAAAATGTCTCACGCTGCCAAGCGCACATTGGGAGATTTCCTTTTTTAAACTTCTTAAAGCCGATTAGGAACAAGAGATAAAAAAATACTACTATCTAACTTTTTAAACGGCTTACGTATATAGTATATCATATATATGCAAGCTGTCAATAGTTAAAATATGACTTTTTTAAATACTAACAAAATCATAACTTATTATAAATCAATATGTTAGTGATTGAAGATTCGATATGTGACGGTGGGGTTTACTTTTTAGATTTTAACAATCGCAAATGTATCCAACTTCTTATGTCTTCTGAAATTATATACGCGTTCGGAACTATCAGGAGAGTCAGTATGGTGGAGGATGTAAGGCCTCCCATGACAGTAATAGCAAGCGGGCTCCAGAGATTGGCCCCCTCTTGCGTACTGATAGCCATCGGCAGCAGCCCAAGGAGTGTAGTAGCGGTGGTCATCAATATCGGCCTAAGCCTGTCGCGAGATGCTAATATTATCGCTTTGACGTGATTGATATTCTTTTTTCGCAGATTGTTTGCATGGTCTATGAGAAGGATCGAGTTATTGACAACTATCCCGCCCAGCATTATCATGCCCACAAAGACGCCCATCCCGACCGACTTGCCGGTGGCATATAATGAAATAACTACCCCGATCAACGCCAGCGGCACCGCTATCATGATAATGAGCGGTTGATGGTACGATTCAAATAGCGAGGCAAGGACGAGGTAGATGAGTACGATCGTTAACGCGAGTATCGGCCATACCTGTTTTTGCGTTGCAATCATCGTAGGGTAATTACCGCCGAGCCTCCAATAGTAACTTTCCGGAAGCCGCATATCCGCCAGCGCTTTTTTAGTGGCCTCCGCCGCCTTGCTGAGCGGTATTCTTCCTATATTCGCGCTCACCTGTATCATGCGCGTCTTATTCTTCCGCCAGACTTCGCTGGGGCCCAGGCCGTATTTAAAATCCACCACCTGCTCAAGATAAATATTGTCGTCATCTTTGTTCATCAGGATCAATTTATGCATGTCTTTGAACGTCTTCCTGTATTTCTCGTCGAGCCTTGCTATCGTCTCCACTTCGCTTGCCGACGTATGGAATAGCGTTGCCCTCAGGCCCCTCATCTGAGCGTGGACCGAATCGGCAACCTCGTTCACCGTCATATCGAAAAGGCTGGCCTTCGCCCTATCGACCTTCAGCCCCAATTCCGGCCTGCCCTCCCTCATCCTGATCTTGGTATCCGTGAACCCCTTGATGGTGCCGAGGCGCGTCGCTATCGATATGGCTATTTCTCTCAATTTAGTGTAATCGTAACCGAAGAGTTCGATGATGACCTCTTTGGTGCCGACTTCCTGTTCTTCTTCGAAATATATAAAGGCGGGGCGTATCTTCTCGACCTTGGGGCGAAGGCTCTCTATTACTTCGCCGACAGATCTTTTTCTCTGCATAAGGCTGACCAATTCCACGTAGACCTTGCTTGACCACGGCTCGACTCTCGATGAAAAAGTCTTAACTTCCGGTATCTCTTTTATCAGCGCCTCGACTTTTTTTACTATCGTATCGGTTACATCCAGTTTCGTACCTGTCGGCAGTTCTATAAAAACGGTGAACTTATTCTGTTCCGTCGTCCCTAAAAATTCCATGCCAAGCCTTGTAAACAGGAAGAACGAAATTAAAAAGAGCAGCAGGGCGAAGAACATGACCCTGTACCTGTACCTCATGAAAAACATAACTCCTTTTCGCTGAAGGCGATAAACCTTATTGAGAAAAGTGACTTTTTCGGCATGTATCGTGGTCCGCGAAACAAAGAGCGGCACCACCGTTATGGCGACGAAGAGCGATATGAGAAGTGAAAATGTTACGGTCCAGGCAACGCCGCCGTAAAGAAGCTTTATCTCCTGCCCTACAAATACCATCGGCAGGAAGACGGAGACGTGCGTAAGAGTGCCGGCGAGTATCGCCACCCAGACTTCCTCTGTCCCTTCTATGGCTCCGGGAATACCTTTGATACCCTGCTCGTGCTTGTGAACGATGTTCTCAAATACCACTATTGCGTTGTCGACGAGCATGCCTACGCCGAGCGCAAGACCGAACAACGTCATGAAATTCAGCGAGAGCTTCATGGCATACATCAGGGTGAACGTGATTATGACCGATATAGGGATGGCCGAGGAGACTATCGCAACGGCCCGTATCCTTCCGCTTATTATGAAAGTTATGCTCATGGCGATGATGAGCGGCAGGAGAAAGATAGGGGGCATCAAAATAACCGCTAATAGCAGTGCGAGAAGCATGATGAGAAATTTTTTGTCGAGGCGTATTAAAAATAACGTCAGGACCAGCATGACAAGAGCGGCGCCTTTAAGAAGAGCATCTTTTAAGTTCTCGATGGCGCTCTTGATAAAATTGGCCTGGTTGCTCGTCACTACAACCTGGATATCCTTCGGAAGCACGGCCTTTAACTTCTCAACCTCTTGTTCTATGGCGGCAGCGACCTTTATGGTGTTGGCGGTCGATTCTTTCTGTATATATATGGAAACGACAGGGCGTATATTCACTCTGGCGTATCCGGTCGGCTCAAGATATGAATCGAGGACTGTTGCGACGTCCTTTAACCTCACCATCGTCCCGTTAGGCAATGTCGAAACCGGCATATTCTTTATATCGTCTACGTCTCTATAGAGCCCTATGGTCCTTATGATATATTTGTCATCGCCTTTCTCTATATCTCCGGAGAGAAGGTTCAGATTGTTCTGTCCGACGGCAGATATTATCCGCTCGAGGGAAAGCCCGTTGGCGGCCATCTTTCTCTGGTCGGCCTCGATCAATATCTTCCGCTCGCGGCCGCCCGCGACTTCGGCATCCGCCACGCCGTTTATGCGCTTTATCGCCTCCCTGACGTTTTCATCTACTATCTTGCGTATCTCCTCGGTAGTTCTCCTGAGGCTGGTCACCGCGAGGATCACTATCGGCACGTCGGAGCGTTTAAACTGCGCTATGATCGGCTTCTCTATCTCTTTGGGCAGTTTATTCTTGACCCTCGCGAATTTTTCCCTCACATCGAGGGCCGCAAATTCCATGTTTATCCCGGGTTCAAAGCTAAGGACGACTGTGGACTCGCCTTCTTTGGAGATCGACATCATCTCCTCCAGATGGCTTACGCTGCCCACTGCCTCTTCGACAGGTTTCGATACGAGCGCCTCTACTTCCGTCGGAGGTATCCCGCCGCGGACCTCGATTATTATACTTATCTCTCCGAAACTTATATTGGGATAGAGCTCTACCGGCAGCTGCGTCAGGGATGCGATGCCGGAGAGGACCAATATGGTATAGATGACCAGCATCGTGACGGGTTTCTTTATTGAAAAGGTGGGTAAACTCATATTTTATCTGCCGGTTAGCTGTCTTACTATTTTGCTTTTTTGTTCTTCCGCCCGAATATCTTTTTTGTCACCTCGACAAATATCAAATACAGGGCAGGAATGAAATTAAGCGTAAGGAACGTGGCTACAAAGAGGCCGCCTATTGCCGTTATTGCCATCGGCTTGCGGAGTTCCGCACCTTCTCCGCCCAGGAACGCCATCGGCACGAGCCCCAGCATTGTCGTAAGCGCCGTCATGAGGATGGGGCGGAGCCTCACCCTGCTTGCATTTACTACCGCGTCCAGAAGGCTCATACTCTTCGACAAAAACAGGTTTATGCAGTCTATCAAAACTATGGCGTTATTGGTCACTATGCCCCCCAGCATGGCGAAACCTATCAATACGTATGCGTTTATGCTCGTGTTGGTGATCAAAAGGGCCCATGCTACGCCTATTACGGAGAGCGGTATCGTGAACATTATTACGAACGGCTGCCAGAGAGATTCGAAGAGCGCGGCCATGATCATATATACCAGCAAAAATGCCGCTATGATCGCGTTCCGTATGCTGTCGAACGATGCTCTCATCTCCTCCGACTCGCCCGTGAGCTTTATAAAATAATTTTTCGGGATATTGAGCCTCTCTATCATGCCCGTTATGTCGGCAGTTATATCTTTTAACGGCCTGTCATAAATATTGGCATATACGGAGACCACCCTCTCCTGGTTCAACCGCCTTATTTCGCTGGGGCCCTTCCCCTTGCCGAAAGTGGCCACGCTGCCCAGTTGTACTTTTACGCCCGTAGGCGATTGTATATCGAGCCTTGAAAGCTTGGCGAAATCGTTCCGGTCCTGCGATCTTAAACGTACCCTTATATCGAATTCTTCTCCCTTCTCCTTCAATTTACTCGCGACATAACCCTTGAGGCCTATCAAAGAAGTCTGGGCTATATCTGTAACGGATAGGCCGTATAACGCCGCCTTGTCCTTGTCAACGTAGACCTTGACTTCGGGAGAGGGCTCGGAGAGATCGTCCTTGACTCCGTATATGCCCGCTATCCCGCCGAGCTTCGCTTCGCAGTCGCGCGTCAGGTTCTCCAGCACCTTAAGGTCGTTGCCTTTCAACTCTATCGTGACAGGCGCCTGCGTGGACATACCGGAGGCAAAGACGTTCTCCTGAAGGATATATTCTATCCGCGCGTTCTGGAGATTCATTTCCACAAGATGGTTCTTTATTATCTGCACGACGTCGGAGGATTTAAGCTTACGCTTTTTCTTCAGGCTCACCACTATCTCCGCCTGGTTATAATTGAGGCGTTCTATTATGTTACGCGTCGTCGATTCTTTGGTCGAGCCCACCGTCACGTTGATCGTGTCGACTTCCGGAATGGTCAGCAGAAATCTCTCGATCTTTTCCGATACGGTGTTCGTTATCTCAAGCCTTGTGCCTGCGGGCATATTGATCTTTATGATGAACTGTCCCTGGTCGACCTTGGGCATGAGCTCCTTGTCCAGAAACGCAAATACGATGAGAGAGGCTAAAAATGCGATGAAAGTATAGGTGATATACCTGCCTTTTCTCTTTATGAACTTATCCAGTATGCCGTCGTAGAATTTGCCGACCTTCGATTCCGCCAGAGAGTGCCCTTTTCCCGCCGCTAACCCCTTGGAGGCCAAAAGAGGTACGAGTGTCATCGATGCCAAAAGCGATGCCAGGAGCGCGAACGTCAGTGTCAGCGCAAGGTCTTTCACTATCTGGCCGAATACGCCAACGACGAAGACGAGAGGCAGGAAGACTACGACGTTCGTAAGGATGGACCCTGTCACAGAGATAAATACTTCGTTCGTTCCTATTATGGCCGCTTGTTTTTTCTCTTCGCCGGCCTGCGTATGCCTGAAGATATTTTCTACTACAACGATGGCGGTATCGACAAGGTGGCCTATGCCGAACGACAGGCCGAAGAGCGACATCATGTTCAATGATATCCCCGTCAGGAACATGAGGATGAAGGTCGTTATGACGGATATCGGAATCATAAGAGTGACTATGAACGCGCTCCAGACGTTTCTCAGGAAGAAGAAGAGGACGATGAAGACAAGCACTCCTCCCTCGAGGGCCGCGTGCCAGACCCCGATGATCGAATCCTTTATGAATACCGACTGGTCATAGACTATTGCTACGTTTATATCCTTAGGAAGGTCGCCCTTAAGATCGCGGATCTTTTCCTTCACCCTGTCTATGGTCTTGACCGTATTGCCCAGCGCCTGTTTTTGGATGGCTATAGATATGTTTTCCTTGCCATTGAACCTCGAATAACTTGTCCTGTCTTTTATGTTGTCGATGACGTTTGCCACATCCTTTAAATATATAAGCCGTTTCTCCTTGGATATGGTGCCCTTCTCATACCGCTGTGATTCGCCGTGATATTGGTAAGGCTCCTCCTGGTCGGAAGAGCTTGAACCTATCGCAACTTCTCCTATGTCGCTGACGCGGTCGAATTCGCCGAGCGTCCTGATAAGGTATTCATAGAAACTCTCTTTTATGGTACCTGCGGGATAATTGAGGTTGGCGCTGGATACTGCTTTCGAAATATCGAGAACGGGTACGCGCCTCGATTCAAGCTTCGGCTGGTTGATCTCTATTTCTATCTCCCGCTCCAGGCCGCCTGATATCGTAGCCGACGCCACTCCCTCGACCTTCTCGACCTCGTCTTTTATCATTCGCCTGGTGAGCTCCCTTAAGGCAAGGGGTGTGCGGTCTTCCCTGGAACTAGTGATACTCAATATGAGTATAGGTTTGTCAAAGGGGTTGTACGGCAATACGATGGGTTCTTCCGCCTCTCTGGGGAGTCTTTCTTTGATAAGGTCTATCTTCTCACGCATACCCAGTGCGGCAAAATTGATATTCTGGTTCCAGCCAAATTCAGCTATGACCAGAGATAACCCTTCTTTGGATATAGAACTTATCCTTTTTACTCCGGCTACCGTGCCTATAGCCTCTTCGATCGGCTTCGTTATGAGCGTCTCTATCTCTTCGGGAGCCGCGTTTTCATAGGGAGTAACTACCGTTAATTGCGGATAGACTATTTGGGGAAATAGTTCCTGGGGTAAAAGCCCGAACCATATGATGACGAGGCCGAATATGACTATTCCGGCAACGATCATTATGATCGTCACGGGGCGTTCTACTGAAAATTTCGCTAAATTCACCCAGCACCTTCTTCTAAACCCATCACCCTATTTAGAAGGTNNCCGTTAGATCAATCCTTCCTGCACTTCGGATATCTCCACTTTCGATTTATCCTTAAACTCTTCCTGGACCTCCGTCACGATAAGCTCATCTTCCTGCAATCCTTCCTCGACCTCGACCAGGTCCTGGGTCATGTAACCCACCTTGACCTTCCTTATCTCTATGGTCCCGAGTTCCGGCGCTTTCTCCGGGACCTGCGGCTTGGCCTCTTCTTTTTCTTTCTCTTTCTTCTGCCCGAACGGCCAGAGCGCCTTCTTAGGCTTAGCTTTCGACGCTGGTTGCGCAACGGGTTTCTTTGCCTCTTCTTTCTGGATC
>PLLI01000035.1 GCA_003140915.1 Candidatus Omnitrophota bacterium | reverse complement strand
ATATAGATACCGCGGAAATATGTTATGCCGAAGAAGTGAAGAAGAGGCTCGGTTTGGATAATATCGCTTTCTCTGTAGGAAATGCCGAAGATACAAAGTTGCCCGAGAAACACTTTGACGTAGTCTTATTGAGCGAGGTCATTGAGCACACGGCCGACCCGCGTGCTTGTTTAAAAGAGGTAGCGCGTATACTTAAGCCCGGCGGGGCAGCCATAATAACCACTCCAAATAGAGACAATATCTTCCATGGGTTAAACCGCATCTTTCACACGCGTCGGAAGGGTCAATATAGTATCCGCAGTTCCGATATGACAGGGAAGCGCCCCAGGTCTTATTCGGATCATATCGCGGTAAAAGGGTTCGGCGAGTGGCGGCGTATCATAGGAGAGAGCGGTTTCAAGATAGAACTTATAAAAGGCGGAAGCTTCTTACAGGGAGGACCCTGTTATAACGCGCACCCCGTTATTTTTGGGATAAGTATCATCCTGGATTCGGTTTTAGGCAATATCAATTTTTTGGCAGGCAAGACCGAGAATATAACGTTCAAATTGAGGCTCATATCATCATGAAGATTAAAAAAATAANNCCCGAGCTTGAACGTGATCCATAAGATAGACGAGTTGTTAAAAACGCTCGGAAGGGAACGTAAGGTATTGGACCTCGGCTCCGGGAAAAAGCGAATATCCCCGGAGGCCGTAAACATAGATATAAACTTTTATCCGGGAGTAGATGTTATCGGAGACGTCCATCACCTGCCGTTTGGTGACGGCCACTTTGATCTAGTTGTAGCCAGGGCGGTTCTTGAACATGTAGAGGATCCGGCAGGGGTGATTTCCCAGATCCGCCGTGTTTTAAAAAAAGACGGATATGTTTATGCCGAAATCCCGTTCCTGCAGCCGTATCATGCGGCTCCAGGCGATTTTCAGAGGTACACCTTAAAAGGTATAGAAACACTCTTTAGCGAATTCTATAAGATCGATAGCGGAGTCTGCGTAGGGCCCACCAGTGCCATCCTGGGACTGATGCAGGAATACATAGCTTTTTTTATAGGCGTTCCCGTTCTGAGGACAGCGGCCTATTTTATGCTTGGATGGCTCTTCGCCCCTTTCAGGTATTTAGACTTATTTCTTGTCAAGAGGAAAAAATCCCATACGATCGCTTCGAGCCTTTATTTTATAGGGAAAAAAAGGACCTTCTGAAATGATAAGAAACTACAGCGTACTCTATCTTCATGAGACGGCGGAATTTGGCGGGGCGGAGAACAGCCTTCTGAATTTGACCGGCAGGATCGACCGGACAAAATTCGATCCTATAGTTGCCTGTCCGGATAACGGTCTCTTTCCGGAAAAATTGAAAAAAATAGGCATAGAGGTCTACCCTGTAGCATATCCTCCCTTGAGGCGTCTGGTGGGAGTTTTACCGGCGATAAAAAAGATCCGCGATATCATCAGATCCAGAGATGTCCGGTTGGTCCATTCAAACAGCATCCGCACCCATCTATACGGTGTTATAGCGGTTCGGCCTTACGGGATCCCTACCATCTGGCACCAGCGAAATCTGCTCATTAAGGAACATATTGACCCGGACAGGCTCTTCTCCTTACTTCCGGATAAAATAATATGCAATTCGCGCGCTATAGCCGATAGATTTTTGAAGAACGGGAGGCTGCCGTCCAAGGTCGCAATCATATACAACGGCGTCGACACAGAAAAGTTTCGGCCGTCGATAAATGGCGGAAAAGTGCGGGAGGAATTCAGGATAGCGCCCGATGAGATCGTGATAGGCATCGCGTCCAGGTTCAATCTCTATAAAGGGCACGAGACGTTTCTTCGCGCCGCCCACTGCCTTATTACCGGTGCGCCGGAGATCACGGCAAGATTGCGTTTCTTGATTGCCGGCTCTCCGGTCTTCAAAGAAGATGAGTTCAGGGAAAAGCATCTGGTGGATTTAGCGGACAAACTGGGCATAAGAGATAAGGTCATCTTTTCCGGATTCAGGAATGATATGCCTGAGATCTATGCGGCGATGGATATATTCGTCCTTGCCTCCGATGCTGAACCATGCGGCAGGGTGGTGCTTGAAGCGATGGCATCCGGGAAAGCCATAGTCGCTACCGGCTCGGGCGGCACGCCGGAACTGATTAAGGATAACCAGACCGGCTTTCTATTCGAGGCAGGGGACATGAAGGCGTTGGCGGGTAAGCTCGCTATTTTGATAAGGGATAGAAGTTTATCCGCTGATATGGGCGCGGCGGGGAGGAAAAGAGCCGAAGAGGATTTCAGCATAGAGAGGAATATCAGGGCAACGGAAGAGATATATACTGAATTATTGCCCCGCAGCCAGCCCCGCCTTCGGCGGGACGGGCGGGATTCCGTTCCACGGCCTCACGGCCGCGGAGCTTCACGGATGGATAAAAATGTATAAAAAACGTAAAGATTTTTTAGTATTCGGCGCACCATTGATTGAGGAACCTGAGATAAAAGAGATAACCGATATCCTGAGATCCGGCTGGATAGGTACCGGACCGAAAGCTAAAAGGTTCGAGGAGATGTTCAGGAGGTATAAGCTCAGGAAATACGCCATAGCGCTGAATTCCTGCACGGCGGCCCTCCATCTTTCCATACGCGCTATAGATATACAAAATGGCGACGAAGTAATTTTGCCTTCCATGACATTTGCCGGTACGGCGAACGCCGTGATCCACGCCGGGGGAAGGCCTGTTTTCGCCGACTGTCGAAGAGATACGATGACTATCGACCCGGAAGATATCAGGAGAAAGATCACTTCAAAGACGAAGGCGATAATACCCGTTCACTTTGCGGGACGGCCTTGCGATATGGATGAGATACTGGCTATCGCGAAAAGATACCGTCTTAAGGTGATAGAAGACTGCGCCCATGCGATCGAGGCCGAATATAAAGGTAAAAAGATAGGAACGCTCGGCGACCTCGCCTGTTTCAGTTTTTACGTTACTAAAAATATTACTACATGCGAGGGCGGAATGGTAATTACCGATGACAGCGCTTATAGCGAAAAGATAAAAATACGCGCAATGCAAGGATTGGCGGAAGATGCCTGGACGAGATTTTCTGATAAATCGCACAAACATTACGAGGTGGTATGCGACGGATACAAGTGCAATATGACCGATCTGCAGGCGGTGATAGGCATACATCAATTGCCGCGGATAGATAAATACTGGCGGAGACGAAAAGAGATCTGGGGCAGGTATGATGAGGCCTTCAGGGATCTGCCGTTAGCCATGCCTTTACCTGTAGCGCCCGGTGACAGGCACGCGCTTCACCTGTATACGCTGTTACTTGACATAGACAATCTTAAAATGACGCGGGATTGCTTTCTGAAGGAGATGATAAAAAGAAATATCGGCATAAGCGTCCATTATATAGCGCTGCATCTCCATCCTTATTATAGGAATAATTTTGGTTATAGACCCGGTGACTTTCCGAACGCGGAATGGATCTCGGAGAGGACCGTCTCGTTACCTCTATCTCCGAAACTTGCCGCTGAGGATGTCGAGGATGTTATAAGCGCGGTAGTAGATATAGTCGGACATGGAAAAAACAAAAACACTTAATCTCAGGACGAGGCCGGAGCCGCACAATACCCAATTCGTGGAGGCTATGGCAACGTATCATTTTGTCAAAGACCTGGTAAAGGGTTTAAGGGTCCTTGATGCCGGTTGTGGTTTTGGATACGGTACTGAGCATCTCGCCGGATATGCCAACGTGGTAACAGGCGTCGATTTCAGCCCGAGTACGATTGAGTGGGCCAAAAAAAGATATAGAAAAAATAATATTAATTTTATCACAGCCGATATTACGCATCTCGGTTTTCCGGATGAATATTTCGACGCGGTCTGTTGTTTCGAGACTATTCACGGTATAAAGGAACATGAGCGTGTGCTGGATGAGCTGAGACGCGTCCTGAAAAGGCGCGGGCTTTTCTTTATCTCCACCAGGAGGAAAATAACGGAATCGGGCGGTTTTGATCCCGAGCATATTCGAAAATTCACATCCGGGGAGCTTGGGAGATTGCTGTCGGCAAGCGGGTTCGGCATGGCGGATATCTACGCCCTGACCAGGCCAAAGGAAGTTTATAAAATAGAGGCAAGGCTCAAGGTAATGCGGATATTTGACCCGTTTAATTTAAGGCGATTTTTGCCGAGAAGGTTAATTTCATTTTTAGTATATTTCATCTCCAGGGCCGCGAAGATAAAACCGCCCCAGGAGATGCTGTATGAAAATTTTTATATATCGAAAGATGACGGCAAATCAGATAGCCCGGGTATTTTGGCTATCTGCAAAAAGGCAGGATAAGGGCCGTACGAAGGCCGTAAGGGGCAAGCGATGCGGGAAAAAGTAACGTGTATAGTAGGGGCCAAGAACGCGGAGAACGACATAGACCATTGTTTGGAATCGGTCAAGTGGGCCGACGAAATTATAGTTATCGATGATTTCAGCGCCGACCGTACCCTCGAGATCGCCCGTGAATATACAGACAAGGTATTCCAGAAGAAGATGGATGGGTACCCTGAACAGATAGGTTTTGCCGTCAATAAAGCGAGCAACCGATGGGTGCTTGTCCTCGACGCCGACGAGCGGGTTACGCCACAGCTGAAAAATGAGATACTGAAAATATTGTCCTCTCCCATAACCGTGAGTGGTTTTCTTTTAAGAAGACTGAACAACTTCGAGGGAAGGCAGATAAAACACTGCGGATGGTACGAAAAGGATAATCTCCGGCTCTTCAACAAGGAGGAGGCCATATATGATTTCAGGCTAAAGTACCTCGTGACGATGCACATATCCGGTTTGCTTGGGACGCTCGACAACGACCTGGTCCATTACACATGCAGGAGCTTATATGACTATTTCAAGCGGATCAATCTATGGTCCAGCCTCAATGCCGAGGATCTGTTAAGCAAGGGGGTGCATATAAATTATTTCAACAGTGCATATTATCTCTTATTAAAACCATGCGCCGTCTTCTTCATAAAATATTTTTTAAAAGCAGGATATATGGACGGATTTCCCGGGTTTCTGATATGCTCGCTTTCCGGGATCACATATTTTTTGTCGTATATGAAACTCTGGATAAGGCAGGGCAGCGAGAAGGACAAGACGGCCCGGAAGATCATCTGGCGCAATGACCCGATATTGGCGAATAAGATAATATATACGGAAAAGGAGCTTAGCTGATCTATGCCGCGTGAAAAACTATCTGTTATAATTATCACCAGGAACGAGGAGAAAAAGATACGAAGGTGCCTCAATGCACTGCGGTGGGTAGATGAGATAGTGATAATAGACCAGTCGTCTACCGATTCTACCGCTCAGATATGCAGGGAGTACACCTCCGATCTCTTCATCGTCCCGCCGAAAGGTTACTGTGAGCCTGACAGGAAGGTTGCTGTTGAGAAGACGCGGAATAGCTGGATATTCTATCTGGACGCGGATGAGGTGGTATCTCCGGAATTAAGGGCCGAGATAGAATCGGTCTTATCCGACGAAAAGAGACATAATGCTTATTATCTCCCACGTAAAAATATCTTTATGGATAAATGGATCAGGGGTTCGGGATGGTATCCCGGCTACGTGCTGCGGCTGTTCAAAAAAGGCTATGCCAGGTTCTCGGACGATATCCATGACGATATCGCGCCCGTTGCGTCATACGGATATCTGCGGAACCCGATAATCCACTATACATGCGAAAACCTGGAAGAATATATCTATAAGATGAACAGCTATACATCGATCCTCGCCGAGCAGAACTACGCGAAGGGGGCGCGTATTAAACCGGTTAACCGCATCTTAAAACTTATAATCGTGCCGTTTGCTTATGCTACAGATAAATTTTTCTTAAAGATGGGGTTCATAGATGGTTTTCATGGAGTCATGATAGCCTTCCTGACGTTTTTGACCGTTTATATGATGAATGCCAAATTATGGGAGATACAAAAGGGGAAAAAACAGGTGCGAGGATAGATGCATAGCGATGAGATGATCATTAATATATATAAAGGGATCCGCCCTAAAATTAAAGCGCAGTTCGAGAAGAGGTTTCCTTTAATATATGAAAAGTGTATTAAACAAATAGCGGCAATGGTGGCCGATAGAAAACGCGCGCCTGAGGTCCGGGCGTGCATCGAAAAAATAGCGGCGATAAAGCCGTTTCCTCTTTTCAGCCTTGTCGAGATCGAAACTATAAACAGGTGCAACAATACCTGCACATTTTGTCCGGTCAATCGAAATGCCGACACAAGGCCGTTCAGGCTGATGGACCGCCGGTTATTTATTTCGATCATGGAACAGTTGCGGGAATTGGGGTATGCGGGAAAGGTGGGGCTCTTTTCCAATAATGAACCGCTGTTGGATGACAGGATATCGGAGTTTGCCGAAATCACGCGGAAATATCTCCCCGGCGCTTTTATCTCCATCCTGACGAACGGGTTGTTATTGACCGTAGAGAAACTGAATACTCTTATGAAATACATCGATGAGCTGGCTATCGATAATTATGAAGATAACCTGGAGCTCGTCGAGCCGGTGCGGGAAATTCGTGATTATTGTATTAAAAATAAGGTCTACCGGGACAAGATAAAGATCTGGTTGAGGCGAAAAGACGAGGTTCTCACAAACAGGGCGGGCCAGGCACGGAACAGGAGCAAAATAAGGCGGCCGTTACGCTCTTCATGTAGCTACCCATTCATGCAGTTAGTGGTAAGGCCCGACGGAAAAGTGAGCCTATGCTGTAACGACGCCCTGGGACAAATGACCATGGGAGATTTGACGGCCGAAAAGATCATCGACGTCTGGCACGGTGAGAGATTCCGGCATGTGAGAGAGTGCCTCCTGAAAGGAAGGAGATTTGTGAGCCTGTGCGGTTCATGCGATAATGGATAATAAAATGGCAAAAACAGCACTTCCCATAAAAGTCCTAATGGTAATGCATAACTCTACCATAACTGGTCCCAACATGGCCACCCTCTCTTTATTGAAAGCGATAGACAGGAGCATCTGCAGGATCGATGTGGCATCCCCTGCGGAAGGATATTTTGCCGAACAGCTGAAAGGGATGGGCGTTACGCACATCCCGCTGGAATTCGGGCGTTATGAGGATATCGTTACGATATTGCGCCTCATCTTTATACTGAGAAGAGGCGGATATGATATATTGCACGGGCATATGGGCCGGGTCGGGCCCATAATATGCATAGCCGGCAAGGCCGCGCGGGTGAAAGCGATAATATTGACGGAGCATATGAGCGCCGGGTCCCATACGTGGATCGGGAACGATCCGTTTAAGCTGTTCGTCCACCGCCTCTTCCACGTCATATCAAACAATTTTCTGGATATGGTAATAGCGGTCTCCGATAAGGCGAGAAAGAGTTATATCTCCCGTCAGGGTATAAGACCGGAAAAGACCGCCGTAATATATAATAGCATCTATCTGGATAAGGAGAAGGCCGTAGACCGGGCTGCAATAAGAGCGCGCCTCGGATTGAGTAGAGATGACGTGGTCATCGGGACGGTCGGACGGCTCGTCAGAGAAAAAGGATACGGGGACGTTATACTTGCCGCCGGGGAAATTCTAAGATATAATCGTGGCGTCCATTTTTTAATAGTGGGAGATGGGCCCGAAAAAGAGAATCTGGAAAAGTTGGCCCGGGCGAAGAACCTGGATAAAAAAGTAACCTTTACCGGTTTCTATACGGATATCGACGATATCATGGAAGCGATAGACATATTAGTCCACCCTTCATGGACAGAGAGCGCCGAGTCGTTCGGGTTGGTATTGATCGAAGCGATGGCCAGGCGCAAGGCGGTTGTGACGAGCGATATCGAGCCGTTCTTCGAGATAATAAAGGACGGGCGGAGCGGATTTCTCTTTCCGGAAAAAAATTACAGGGCCCTGGCTGAGAAAATAAACCTTCTCCTGGGCGATAGAAAACTGATGGAAGAGATGGGGCGCTTTGGTTACGAAATAGTGAAGGAAAAGTTCGACGCCAGGATAATAGCGCGCAAGACGGAAGAGCTATATAAGAAAATTTTGGCAAAAAAGAAACGTGGCTAATATATAACTATGCCCAAAATCCGGAAGCTATGCAATCTCTGCGGTTCCCATGACGCCTCGTTCTTTATCGAAGCAAAGGGTGTGGATGCTCTCTGTGACAAACTCTTTCAGCTCATCAGGTGCGATTCATGCGGCCTGGTATCTCTTGATACCGAAGTCCGTCCCGAAGAGGCAAAGTCCCTGGACTTTAAAGAATACTACGGAAGCGAGACCCCGTCCTGCCTCGGCATCTTCGGTTTTATTATGAACTTTTTCATGCTGATGCGCGTACGGAAGATAGAGAAGGTATCGAGCCCTGGCGCTATCCTGGATATCGGGTGCGGCAACGGAGATTTTCTGAAGAAGATGAACTCCGGGGGCTGGGACTGTTATGGCCTCGATACCTCGCCCTATGCGGTCGAGATAACCGGAAAGATCGAAGGCGTTCATGCGTTCTGCGGCGGGATAGACGATGTGCGACTGCCTGAAAATTTCTTTGACGCGGTCACTTTCTGGCAAAGTTTCGAGCATATGAGCCGCCCATCGGACCTTTTGCGCAAGGTCCGCGGCCTATTGAAAGACGACGGTGTTATCTTTATCTCGGTTCCCAATATAGAGAGCATCGAAGCCCGGATAAGCGTGGGGAGATGGCTTGGCCTCGATCTGCCGAGGCATCTCTACTTCTATTCCCCGAAAACGATCCGCTCTCTTCTGGAAAAGAATGGTTTCAAAATCATCCGTTTAAGCAAAAATTCCATCGAATATAATTTCCCGTTCCTCGCACAGACCTTCTTTAACGCTATGGGCTGTGAGCCCAACCTCTTATACCAATTCTTCAAGAGAAGCAAATATACGGAAAGGCCTGATCTTTTTTTACGGCTCTATACGATATTCTTAATGGTTATGCTGTTGCCGGTGGTACTCTTTGGCACCGCCGTAATTTATTTTATTAATATAGCCTCCGGTAACGGGCCTGTTGTAGAAGTCTTCGCCGGGAAGAGAAAGGCATGATGCTGATGACTATAAGCCCGGGCGTAAAGCAAGCCGTCTTAAACATATATCTTTCAATGCGAGGTATAGCGCTGACTATCGTGAGCCTCTTCGTAAAAGGACCAGTAAAACGATTCGATAAAAAAGATATCAAAAAAATACTGGTCATAAGGATGGACAGGCTCGGTGATTTCATCGTTACGACGCCTCTTCTAAAGACGCTGAGGAAAGAATTCCCTTCCGCGCGGATAACGCTCTTAGCCAGAAAGGATATATGTGAACTAGCCATAGGGCAGCCATCGATAGACGATGTTATCTCATATGATGACGGAGTTTCCATCTCCACGTTTTTAAGCCTGGCCGGCAGGGTAAGGGATAGGCATTTTGATCTCGCGATAGACCCTCTTAGGGACTATACCCTCCGGACGGCGATGCTTGCATATGTAAGCCGCGCTCCTTATAGGTTGGGTTTTGACATAGCCGGGAGAGGCGTCTTCTTCAATCTGAAAGTGTCCCCGGCAGGGCTAAAGGGGACGATGGCCGAAGATACAATCAGCCTGGCAGGCGAATTCGGGATCGCTGCGGAAGAAGTGATACCGGAGATAGTCGTCAGCGATAAAGATAAGACGATCGTAGAAAATTTCATGCGCGGGCAGAATATAACAGGGGGCTTTTTGATCGGGATCCACCCGGGCGGGTATTATCCTTCCCAGCGGTGGTCGCCGGATAATTTTGCAAAGCTCATAGACAGGTTATCCGAAAATGCCGGTATAAAGATAATATTGCTGGGCTCCGGGA
>PLLI01000001.1 GCA_003140915.1 Candidatus Omnitrophota bacterium | reverse complement strand
GTCGCTTATAAAATCGACGAGTTCTTTAAAGTCCTTTTCCGTCTCTCCGGGGAATCCCACAATTATCGACGTCCTCAGGACAAGCCCGGGGATTTTTGCCCTGAGTTTTTTGATCAAATCGATTATATCTTTCCTGGTCACGCGCCTGTTCATCCGTTTAAGCACTCTATCCGAAATGTGCTGTATTGGCAAATCGAGATATTTGCAGATCCGATCCTCTTTACGGATCACTGAGATCAGATCATCGTTATAATGAGCCGGGTGAGTATAGAGGATCCTTATCCATTCGACGCTGTTCTTGAGGGCGCATATCTCGTGAAGCAGTTCACTGAACATTATCTTACCGTACCTGTCGATACCGAAGAGCGTCGTATCCTGCCCTATCAGGTTCAGTTCTTTTAACTTGCCCGGCCGCGATAAGATCTTCATCTCGTCTGTGACCGACTTGATAGAACGGCTCCTGAAAGCGCCGCGCAGGCGCGATATGATGCAATAGCTGCAGAAGTTGCTGCACCCTTCGGAGATCTTCAGGTAGGCATAATGCGGAGGCGTGAAAGTTATCCTGGGCGATCTTTCGTCGTATAGATAATCCGGGATAGGTGATATCACTGAACGCGTTTTGAGCCCCTGTATCCCATTCAATAATTCCGGAAGCCTGGGAAAGTCACTCGTCCCTACTATAAGGTCAGCCTCTGCCAACTCATCCGCTAATTTTTCTTTGTATAGCTGCGGCAGGCATCCGCACACCACCAGATGCCCTATCTTGCCTTTCTTCTTGAGCTGTGCCGCCGCAAGGATCTTTCCGATCGACTCTTCTCTCGCGGATTGTATGAAAGCGCACGTATTTATTACGCATATATCCGCGCCCTCATCTGCGTCGACTATCGCAAAACCGCCCTTCTTCAGGGAGCCGGCTATTATTTCCGAATCGAGTTGATTTCGCGGGCATCCGAGGGAAACTATGCTGACTTTGGTCATGGGTTATTGTTCGAGCGATACCTCGACAAGCTCGGTATTCGGCTTCGCCTTATCTTCTCGACTTGGCCTTCGGCCTGGCTCGAAGAATAATTTTGGCCGAGTCGAGAACCTCTGCGTTATCTGACCCTTACGCCGCTTGACGTAACTTCGATATCCCGAATAACGCCTTTGCCAGGCGTGCCGAGAGACCTGCCATTTACGATTATCTCTATCGATTCGGCGCGGCCGACGAATATGTTTGCGGATCTATTGACCGCAAACGTCTCTTCCATCCCCTTGGACAGGACCCTTTTGAAGATGAGAACACCGTCTTTCTTGAGCTGCACCATGACGGGATTCTTCACTTTTAATATCATGGTAAACGGCGCATTTTTTGCCGCCGTGCCCGTCCGTGGGACCGCGGCGGGCCTTGCTGGGGAGCGTACCGTGACCGAGGACTTGCTTTTTTTGGCGGTTTTGAACTTTTTAAAGAATGCGGCGGTCTTTGAGCTTACAAAGACCGCTAAAAATATCAATATCAAAACGACTGCGATAGACCTGGCTATACGTATCATCTTCGCAAGGTCCGCGGAAGCCTTCTGATCCGGTATGTTCGCGCTCAAGTTTATATTTTTGGCCTTAAGTTCGGGGTGGAGGGCCAGATAATCGCCGACCATCTTCTGGTGGTCGAAGCCCAAATAGTTCGAATATTCTTTAAGGAAACTTTTAACGTAGTTTGATGTCAGGATATCGTCGCACCGCCCGTCTTCCAGCGCCGATAAGACGGTTGAATGGATGCGGGTCTGCTTCTGTGCCTGTTCGAGGGTCAGGCCCTTCTTCTCCCTGGCCTCGCGCAGCCTTTCGCCGATCTCCGCAACCGTCACTTTCTTCTCTTCGTGAACGTTACCCATTTTTTGATTGGTACTCCTCTAAGCTGAGGAGTATATCCCTCGGTTTGGACCCCTGGTACGGCCCCACGAGCCCTTCATCTTCCATCATGTCGATAAGGCGCGCGGCCCTGGTATAACCTAACCCCAGCCGCCGCTGCAATACGGATACTGATGCCTGGCGCGATTCGAGTATGAGCCGCACCGCCTCGTCATAAACCTCGTCTTTCTCAAATTTCTTGAAACTCGTCTTCTTCTGCACGTCGAGGATGCCGCTGACGTATTCGGGCCCGCGCTGCGCCTTTATGAAGGAGGTTATCCTCTCTATCTCCTTATCGCTTATAAGGCTGCACTGCGCCCTCACGGGCTTCGAGGCGCCCGGCTCGACAAATAACATGTCGCCCCTTCCTAAAAGTTTGTCCGCGCCGTTTATGTCGAGGACCGTCCGGGAATCGACCTTGGACGCGACCTTGAACGAGATCCTCGCCGGGAAGTTGGCTTTGATGACGCCCGTGATGACGTCTACGGAAGGGCGCTGGGTGGCGATTATGATGTGAATGCCGACCGCTCTCGAGAGTTGGGCGAGCCTCGTTATCGCACCTTCAACGTCCGCCTGCGCCACCATCATGAGATCGGCAAGTTCGTCGATAATTATCACGATATAAGGCAGCCCGCCCGCGGGCTCTTTCCCGAATTTTTCGTTATACAGGGCTATGTTCCTAACGCCCGACTTCGCGAATAGTTCATAACGCGAATCCATTTCATTAACGACCCAGTCGAGGGTGCTGGCCACTTTTTTGGCCTCCGTGACCACAGGCGATAGAAGATGCGGCAGGTCGTTGAATATCGCCAACTCGACCCTCTTGGGATCTATCATGATAAACTTAACCTCGTCGGGCGTAGCGTTATACAGGATGGTGGTAATGATAGTGTTCACACATACCGTCTTGCCCGAACCTGTAGCGCCCGCTATCAGAAGGTGCGGCATCGAGGCAAGATCGGCTATCACCGGAGTACCGGCAATGTCTTTGCCGAGCGCAAGTTTTAATTTAGATTTGGGTTCTCTGTATTCTTTCGAGTCCAGGACGTCTTTCAGATAGACCAACGAGCTTGAAGAATTCGGGACCTCGAAACCGATCGTTCCCTTTCCCGGCACCGGCGCGACGATCCTGACTGACTGGGCCTTCATTGCGAGCGCAATGTTATCGCTGAGTGAAGTTATCCTGTGGATCTTGACGCCCGGGGCGGGTTCGAGCTCATATCGTGTTATTACGGGCCCCTTGTTTATCTCAACGACTTTTGCCTCAATATCGAAATCCATCAGCGTCTCTTCGAGGATGCGCGCATTGCCTTCAAGGTCATCTTTTATCCGCCTCGACTCCAACGGCGGCGGCGTATCTAAAAGGTCAAGGCCCGGCAGTTTAAAGATATTAGATTTTGACTGGTCCGTCCTTAGAACTTCCTGGGCGCCCACTTTGGCCGCTGCGGCAACTTGAGGCTCTGCCCTCTTTGGCGCAGGCGCCTCCTTCTTTGGCTCATCGGCGGAGAATATCTTTATCGGTTCGCGCTTCTCTATCTTCTCGAGCGCCTTAACTGCGGCTCTTTCTTCTGCCGGGAGCCTTATGACGGGTTTCTTTGCCGTCAGGATAGTCGCTGCGGTCTTCCTCGGCCGCTCGTCGCGGCGGCTGCCGTCTTCTTTCAGGCCTTTTACCCTGTTAAATATATTTACAAGGAAAGGCAACAAAAGGAATTCTGTGGCGAGCAATACGGATAAGAGAAAGAGGACGGCGATGATGAGGATGGCGCCGCCCCTGCCGAGATACTTGACCAGAAAATCGGAAAAGATGAGTCCCGCTATCCCGCCGAGCGAGAACCGGAACGCGTTATCCCCTTTTCCGATCAGGGAAAATATCGAACTGGAGGCGAGGATCAGGAAGAACGTCCCGAATAATTTGAAATGGACCTTTTGAGGTGTTATGCCGTAAAGCCGCGCCACCGCCCAACTGATTATCAAAAGCGGGATCACGTACGAACTTAAACCCATCAGGAAAAATAGAGCGGCGCCGATATAGACGCCGAAAAGCCCTGCTAAATTCCTTACGGGTATGTTCGGTTTTGATGTAAAAGCAGAGAGGTCCGAAAAGCTGAATGTTATAAGGCTTGTGAAGATGAGGATAGCTATAGCGAATAGTATGATTGCCTGAATTTCATTCCATCTGGTCTTATCCATATTCAGACGTTATCTGCCCGTATGGCCGAAACCTCCGGCCGATCTGGCCGTATTGTCGAGGGACTCTTTTATCTCTATCCCGGCCTTTATGACTTCTTTTATTACCATCTGCGCGATCCGTTCCCCGCGCCTGATCTTAAAAGGTTCCCTGCCGTGGTTTATCATTATGAGGCTAAGGAGCCCTCTATAGTCGGAATCTATGGTGCCGGGCGTATTGACCAGGCTCACGCCGTGCTTCAGGGCGAGCCCGCTCCTCGGCCGTATCTCCGCCTCATATCCCGGCGGGATACTTAGATAAATGCCAGACGATATAAGCTTGATCAATACGCCCGGCACCATAGAT
>PLLI01000044.1 GCA_003140915.1 Candidatus Omnitrophota bacterium | reverse complement strand
TCTTGAGTATTCCCAGATCCACGCCCAGGCGTATGGCCGATAGAAGCGCCACCGTCTCGTTACTATTGATTATATGGGCGCTCTTCAGCGTTCCATAGGCACGCGACACCCTGTCAAACAGGCCTTCTTTATTCTTCGTGAGCAGCATCTTTCGCGTGGCATCTTCGCGGGAGATGAGCTGGTTCGTTATCCTTTCGATATTATCGATAATATCCTCTTCCGTGATCCCCATCGATATCTGGTTCGATACCTGAAAGACGTTACCCATCGCCTCGGTCCCCTCACCGTACAGCCCTCTCACGTTCATGCCGAGTTTTGTTATCGCCTGTAAGATCTTATTTATCTGACCGGTAAATACGAGCGCCGGCAGATGGAGCATCGACGAGCCCCTCAACCCTGTCCCGGCATTTGTCGGGCAGGCGGTCAGGTAGCCCCACTTTGCGGAGAAGGCAAAAGGCAAAGATTTACTCAACTCCGTATCTAGCTCGTCTATTATGCGCCAGCATTCGCTTAAATTCAATCCTGACTGCATCACTTGTATCCTGAGATGGTCCTCCTCGTTCACCATTATGCTCACTATCTCTTTGGGATCGACGATCAGCGCTTTATAGTCCGCGTCTTTCGCATGTTCCGGGCTCATGAGGTGGCGTTCGACGAGAAAGACCCTATCGACTTCGCTCAGGTCTTTCAGCCTTATAAAGAGGGCATCTTTCAGGAAATTACATTGTCTTGCCGCGGCCTCGGCCATCTTCAGAACGTCTTCCAGCTGTTTCTTGTTAGCCCAGTTCGAAAACGGCATCTTGTCGATATTCCTGGCCAGGCGCGTTCGGGACGACATGACTATGTTGGCGCTCGGCCCTGTTCCCTTGAGCCATTCCGTATCCTGTTGTAAGAAATCATTTATTGTCATTTATTTACCGCCCGCATCCTTTTTCTCCAGCTCTTTTATCTGGTCCCTCAGCCTCGCCGCTTCCTCGAACTCCTCAAACTGTATGGCCTTCTCCATCCTAACGCGCAGTTCCTGCAGGGTCCTGGTATCCTTCACCGTCTTGCCGGCCGTTAGCGGAACTTTCCCCACGTGCCGGTCCGCGCTGTGTATCCTTTTCAAGAGAGGCGTAAGTTGTTTCTTAAAGGCCTCGTAACATTCACCGCATCCGAACCTGCCGACTTTTTTAAAGTCGCCGTATGTAAAGCCGCATGCCGGGCACTTTATCTTCTCGCCTGTTTCCGGTTCTGCCCCCGCGCCGAGGTCCGCCAGTCCGGCAAGAAGATCGCTTAACCCGAAATGCTCCTCCATCTCCGCGCCCTTATCTTTCGCGCATTCCTCGCAGAGGTGCAGTTTCGTCACCTTATCGTTAACTATTTCGGTAAGATGGACCGTGGCTTCTTTTTTGCGGCAAATATCACACGTCATATCTTACTCCATCCGTCTCGGTCAGTTTTTTAAACTCTTTGGTCAGCCGTAGCGTAACCTCGCCGGGCAGGCCTTTGCCGATTCGCCTTTTATCTATCTTGACGACCGGTATTATCTCCGCGGCGGTGCCGGTGAGGAAGACCTCATCTGCGGCGTAGACATCCTCCATCCGCAATAATTTTTCGTAAAACGGGATACCTGTCTTTTTCGCGATTTTTATGACCGCATCTCTGGTAATGCCTTCAAGGGCGCCGATATTAACGGGCGGCGTAATGAGCCCGCGATCTTTGACTATAAATATGTTATCGCCGGTGCATTCCGCGACGTATCCGTCATGGGTGAGCATTATTGCTTCTTCGGTCCCGGCTTTTATCGCGTCGATCTTCGCGAGAATATTATTGAGATAGTTCAGGGATTTTATTCTCGGGTCGAGAGATTGCGGATAGTTGCGTCTTGTCTTAGCCGTGATTATCTCGAGGCCCCTCCTGTACAGCTCTTTCGGATATAGCGCGATCTTATGCGTGATGATGAAGACCGTCGGCTTTGAACATTTCCTGGGATCGAGGCCGAGGTCTCCCGGCCCTCTCGTCACGACCAGCCTTATGTAGGCATCCTGCAGTTTATTCGCCTTCAGGGTCCTGAGGACCGCCTCTATCATCTCGGCCTTTGTCAGGGGAATCTTCAACTCTATGGCGTCGGCGGACCTGTAGAGCCTGTCGATATGCTCTTTCAGACAAAAGACAAGGCCGTCATAAGTGCGTATACCCTCGAAGACACCGTCTCCGTATAAAAGGCCGTGGTCGAAAACGGATATGTAGGCCTTAGCTTTATCTACAAGCTCTCCATTAAAATATATCTTCATAATCTTATAAGTATATATAATAATGAAAATTAAGTCAAATAGAATTGAAAAGGCATAAAAAAAGAAAGAGGCCCTTAGTTTGGATCCCTCCTCCTCTAAGAACCTCTTTTGTTGGGGTGGAGCTGTTATGCGTGGCTCATTCTGGATTTCAAATATCTTGCTTCCAAAAGCGTCATCTCCCTGGTTATCTCGTTATACATTTTCTTCGCCTTCCTGTAGCTCATGTACCTCGACACTTTTCTGCCGAAAGTATCATGCAACCTGCGTGTAGCTAAATACGGCATACGTCCCTCCTTTTTTACTTACTTTGCCAAACTTGGTTTCACGAACCGCACCTTAAAAGAGTGCATGAATCCTATGGTATAAATCGTCTTGTTCAGCACAGCGTAAAATGTCCCAAGTATCTTGCATATTATCTTATCTTCAAGATGGGCGTCATTATGCTCTTTCATTATATGGAACTGCCTTTTATTAGCGGCGCTTTGCGGGTTATTTTGCTCGGCGAACCATTTCTGCAGCTCCTCGTCTGACGCCAGATGCTTAACGTCCTTTATAAAATAAAAACATCTCCTCTCCGTCTTCGCGACCATTCCGTCTTTTTCGAAGACCTCTTTCAAGAAGATGTCTTTCTTCCTTGAGCCGATGGATGTAAGGTTCTTAAAAACGACTTCTCGCATAGCCCCACCTAATATTAATAACTTTTTAAAAGTTTTTAGTTTGATACTAAAAAAAATACACCTTTCTTCTCTATTAAATTATACCCCACCTTTTCACTATCGTCAATAGACCAAATCTTACTTTTTGAAATACTAATATTTTATTTTACAATAATGGTGACTATTTTGCTATCCGTAAGCCCATGAGAATCTTTTACATAAAAATGGATACTATATACGCCTTCCTGCCGCTTGGCAGGTACCCAGACGAATGTTCCTGTTTGACTTAAATATGCACCGGGCGGCAGGTTATCGGAATAGAATCTCAGGTGAAGATTGTCGCTCTTGTCCGGATCGTGCGCGGTTATTTTAAATTGTAAAAGATGATTATACTGCACTGTCTTATTACCGATTGGATCAATTACGGGTGGACCGTTCACATTGTTTACAGTTATGACAATTGTCTGGGATACCGCGAGTGTCCCATCCGACACGATGAATGTAAGCTGATATGTGCCTGCCTGGTAATATGTTGGGATCCAGGTAAATGTCCTCGTATTGGGATCAAATGTCGCACCTTGCGGCAGGCCCACTGATGAATATGTTAACATTTGGCCATTGGCACCAGAGGCGGCCCTGAGTAAAGGTATTATTGGCACGATCGGGATGATGATCGGACCCCCTCCGCCCATATCAGGGTCCGTAGCCGATATGGTAAATGTGAGCAGGGCGTTTTCATTTACTATCTTATTGCCTATCGGATCCATGACAGGCGGCCTGTCAACATCATTAACGGTGATCGTGATTGTTTCGGCGGATGTCAATTTACCGTCCGACACTTCAAAGGTGACATTGTATACTCCCGATTGTTCATAGGTCGGCGTCCAGCTGAAAGTCCTTGTGGCAGGATCGAAGCTTGCACCTATGGGTAAAGATGGGACTGAATATGTCAGCTGGTCATTATCCGGATCTGAAGCAGATACGGTAAATGTCAGGGCATGATTTTCATCTACGGTTTTTGGACCGATTGCGTTCAGGACCGGCGGCCCGTTCGGCTTAGTTACGGTCACGGTGACTGACCGGGAAACGGTCACGCTGCCGTCTGAAACTTGAAATACGATTTGATACGTCCCCACCTGAGTGAAGCCCGGCGTCCAGCTGAAAGTCCTTGTGGCAGGATCGAAGCCTGCTCCCACAGGAATAATAGGAGCGGAATAGACAAGCGTATCGCCATCCGGGTCGGTTGCGGAGACCGTGAAGGTCAGGAGAGAGTTTACGATTACGCTTTTATCGTCTATCGGATCGAAGATCGGCGGTCTGTTCCTGGGAATAGATATACTTATTTCATTTGACTGGGCTGAAAGTCCCGCGCTGTTGAATGCGCGCACTGTATAATAATAGAGAGTGCCTTTCTGTATTCCGGGATCCGTAAAAGTTGCAATATTCGCAGCAACACT
>PLLI01000042.1 GCA_003140915.1 Candidatus Omnitrophota bacterium | reverse complement strand
CAGGTTTAAACCTGCCCTACTATGAGAGCGAGGTTGATATGTTATACGGATTGGTCATTGCAATACACGTGATAGTATCTTTAGTATTGATAGCCGTTATCCTGCTGCAGGCAGGAAGAGGCGGAGGTTTAAGCGATACCTTCGGCGGCAGTTCAACACAGACCCTCTTCGGGACCAAGACTTCGGTATTTTTAACCCGGGCAACCGCGGCGGCCGCGATAATCTACATATTGACATGTCTTTCACTGGCTGTAATGACGAGCCACAGGGGAAGGTCTCTGGTGTCGCGGGGGATGGTGAGGCCTCCGGTCACGCAGGGCCATGCGGGAACGCCTCAACCGGCGCCCGTAGCACCTCCGGCAGACGACGCAGATTTCTAAAGGCACGATGACTGAGTTTGTATTACGTATTTCGTATTATGTATTGCGTAAAATACCGCTGATAATCTCAGCGGTATTTTTCTTTTTAGGCATATCTTCTTTAACTTTCGCCGACGAACCGTCTTACGGTGACGCGATCATTGTGAGTTCTATCAGCGACGCACACACACTCGTTCCGATACTTGCCTCGGATTCCTCCTCAGCCGATATCTGCGGCATGCTATTCAACGGCCTTACGAAATACGATAAGGATGTGCGTATAATCGGCGACCTCGCCGAAAGCTGGGATATCCTCGAGGACGGCCTTGTAATAGTTTTTCACTTGAGAAAGAATGTGAAGTGGCACGATGGCGTACCGTTTACAGCCAGGGATGTCCTATTCACTTACAATAAACTTATCGACCCGAAAGTGAAAACTCCTTACAGCGGGGATTTTGAAAGGGTAAAGTCTCTCGAGATAGTCGACGACTACACCCTTAAAGTCCTGTATAAAGAACCGTTCGCGCCGGCCCTGTCGAGCTGGGGCATGTGGATAATGCCTGAACATATATTGAAGAACGAGGACCTGAACAAAACCGCGTTCGGCCGCCATCCGGTCGGGACCGGGCCGTATATATTCAAGAGCTGGAAGACGGGAGAGAAGATCGAACTTGTCTCTAACCGCGATTACTTCGAGCTCAAGCCCTATATCGACAGGTATATTTACCGCATCATCCCCGATGATGCCACGATATTCCTGGAACTTCAGACGCAAGGCGTCGACCTTTCGACCTTGTCGCCTCTGCAATATACGAGGCAGACGAATAACGTTTTCTTCCGCGAGCATTATAATAAATTCAGATATCCGAGTTTCGGCTACACGTACATGGCGTACAATCTCTCGGACCCGAAATTTCAGGACGCAAGGGTAAGGCAGGCGATGAATTACGCCGTCAATAAAGAGGAAATGGCCAAGACGATATTCTTCGGCCTGGCCGAGGTTACCACCGGACCGTTCATGAAGGATTCGTGGGCGTATAATAAAGACGTCAAACCCGCGCCTTACGATGTTGCGAAGGCCAGGAAATTACTGGGCGAGGCCGGGTGGAAGGATACTGATAATGACGGATGGCTCGAGAAGAACGGCGAGCGGTTCGAATTCACCGTCCTCGTGAACCAGGGCAACGGCGAGCGGCAGCGCTCGGCGGAGATGATCCAAAAGTACCTTAAAGACGTCGGGATAAGGATGAAGATACGGATCGTCGAATGGAACACTATGATAAATGAATTTATCGACAAGAGAAGATTTGAAGCCGTTATGATGGGATGGTTCCTATCGCGCGACCCGGACAATTACGATATCTGGCATTCTTCCAAGACGCGCGAAGGTGAATTCAATTTTGTGGGATACAAGAATGAGGAGGTCGATAGGCTCCTTACCTTTGGGCGGCGCACATTCGATGAGACGAAGCGTGCCGCGATCTACCACCGGGTGCACGAATTGATCTACGCGGACCAGCCGTACATGTTCCTATATTCTTCGGATATCCTGCCGATCGTAAACTCGCGCTTCCGTAACGTCGAAGCCTCGCCGATCGGCATCGGCTATAATTTTATCAAGTGGTACGTCCCGAAGTCAGAGCAGAGGTATAGGTAAAATTTTTCGCCACGGCAATAGAATATGCTGTGGCTCGTGGTTCGCAGGNNGCTCACCACATCGCCACATCACATTCTTGCGTAATGCGAAAAATTTTACCGAGGATTTAGTTACAAGCACTAAATAGACTGGTTCACTGTCTCAGGAAGACTGAGGCGTGATATAATGAAATTATGAACTACCCAATTCTTGGAAATCCATGGCATTTTTATTGCGATGAATCGGGAGATAGAAATCCTAAAGCAAAAGATAACTGTTTATGTTTTGCCATAGTAGGAATGCCTGGCTACAAAGACGAGAAAGTAAAAAGCGAAGACATAAATATCCGGAATACAAAAACATCAAAACCATTTTTTAAAAAATTAATAGATACTCTAAAATATTGTCAAGCTATTACCACTATAGCATATTTTGATCTTTCTGATAGCCAAACAATAAATCGTATAACTGCGAGGCATTCTATTGGAAAGAGAGAAAGCAACTTACCGTTAAGAGAACATGCATCTATAAGTAATTACGTATGGGAAATCGCATACGGTTTAAGTCTTTTTAATGCAATATGTAATGTTTGTAATGAAAGAAATAGGGTAAACAATGTTTTTGTAAAGTATCATAAATTTCCATTGAAAGAGAGAGAAAGAGCAATACTCGACAACTATAAACAATGGCTAGTTGATCATATAAAAAATATTAACACTAGTTTAAGAGATTTTGCGAAATATGATTATTGGAAGGCCGAGAACATTCACGTTTCAAGCATTAGTGAAGCAAGCGATGACTTAGTCCAAATACAGCTCGCCCACTATGCGGCGAAATTATTCAGAAAATTTTATAAGCAAAAAACCATTATTCAATTCGAGGGCAACTTTAAAAAAGGAAGTATTTATACTAAAGATTTAACGCATCAATTTCGCGATTGGGATTTGACCGATAGAAAGACATAAGAAATTTTTCGTTCCGGCAGATGGCGGAACTTTTAGGGCGTTGCCGGAGCGACTGTTGTAAAATTGCGAT
>PLLI01000009.1 GCA_003140915.1 Candidatus Omnitrophota bacterium | reverse complement strand
TGTCTTCTCATAATTCCGGCCCAGCCCTATAAGAGACGCGCCTTCGAGAAGAACGTTATCGTGTTTTTCCAGGCACTTTTTGTATGCCTTGATACTGGCGTTATAATTGCCCATCCGGAAGAGGGCGCTTGCCGTCCGATACGACGCGAAAGGCGACCATGCAGCTCCGGGAGAGATCGCGAGCGCACGCTGGAAATAATCTACCGCGTCTTTATATTTTGCCTGATAGAAACCGACTTCACCGATCAGATAATATGCCTCGGCCGTCTTTTCGGAGAGCGGAAATTTCTCGATGAATTCTTTGAGCGCCTTTTCGGCCTCGCCATATTTCGTCATGGCGTATTCGCATTCGCCTATCCGGAATTGCGCTTCGCTCGCCGAGCTTTCAAGCGGGTATCTGGAAACCACTTCTTTGAAACAGGCTACGGCGTCGTCGAGCAGGCCAAGCTTATAATAAGCCCATCCCTTCGAGTAGACGGCAGGGCTCAGATATTGGGATGAGGGGAATTCGTCTATGACGCGCTGACAGAATTCGAGCGCCTTCTTGTAATCGCCGTTCTTCAGATAGATCTCTCCGGACCAGTAAAGGGCTTCATCCTGAGAATCGCTGCCGGCGGGCGCGTTCAGGACAACCTCGAACTCATATAACGCCCTGGCGAATTTATTCTGATAGTAATAACATCTTCCCAAAAGGGAGTGGACTTCATATATCCGGGGCGTATTCGGGTAATTCCGCAATATCGTTTCAAACCGCGGCCCGGCCATATCATAGAGCCCGCTCTTAAAAGACTTTTTCGCGAGCATGTAGTCGGAATCCTCCGGCTCCTCCGCGGCAAAGACCGCAGCGGCCAGAAGGACCAAGGCAGATAACGCAATCCATTTTTTCATTTCAGCGCTTCCCTCAGATATTGCCCCGTATAAGATCTTGAGTTTTTTACAACCTCTTCGGGCGTTCCGCTCGCGATGATCTCTCCGCCGTCATCGCCGCCCTCTGGGCCGAGATCTATTATATGGTCCGCCGTCTTTATCACGTCGAGGTTATGCTCGATCACGAGCACAGTGTTGCCGTTTGCGACAAGCGCCTGCAGAACGCTCAATAGTTTATCTATGTCCGCGAAATGAAGCCCTGTCGTGGGCTCGTCCAATATATAGAATGTCCTGCCGGTCGATGTTTTGGATAACTCGGCGGAGAGCTTTATCCTCTGCGCCTCACCTCCGGAAAGCGTGGTCGCGGATTGCCCAAGTTTTATATAGCCAAGGCCCACTTCGTTAAGCGTCTTGAGTTTATTCCTCACCGACGGAATATTTTCAAAGAGCACCAGCGCCTCCTCGACCGAACTATCGAGGATATCCGATATCGATCTTCCCTTAAACTTGATCTCGAGGGTCTGCGCGTTAAAACGCTTACCCTTGCAGACCTCGCATTGGACGTAGATGTCGGGAAGAAAATGCATCTCTATCTTCCTGATGCCGTCNNCCCTTGACATTGAAACTGAAACGGCCGGGTTTATAGCCGCGCACCTTCGATTCCGGAAGTTTCGAAAACAGATCCCTTATGAACGAGAATGCGCCCGTATACGTAGCGGGGTTCGAGCGCGGCGTCCTGCCGATGGGCGATTGGTCTATCACTATTACCTTATCTATAAACTGTGTTCCCTCTATCTTTTTATATGCTCCGGGCCGCTCTTTGGAACGGTAAAATTTCTTGGCGAGCGCTTTATATAAAATATCGTCGACGAGCGTGCTCTTTCCCGAACCCGATACGCCCGTGACGCATACCAGAAGGCCGAGCGGTATCTGAACGTTTATATTTTTTAAGTTATGCTCCCGGGCACCGATTATATTAAGCGCCTTATTCTTATCCTGCGGCCTTCTCGAGCTTGGCACCTTTATCTTGAACTCGCCCCTCAAATATTTACCCGTCAAAGAGTCTTTCGAGGCGAGGATATCTTCAAGCGAGCCCGCCGCTATGACATGGCCGCCGTGTTCACCGGCGCCGGGGCCGAGGTCGATTATGTAATCTGCCTTCCTTATCGTCGCCTCATCATGTTCCACGACGATGAGGGTATTGCCGAGGTCCCTCAAGGTGATGAGTGTATCGAGGAGTTTCGAATTGTCCTTCTGGTGCAACCCTATGCTCGGTTCGTCCAGTATGTAGATCACTCCGACGAGGCCGGAACCGATCTGCGTCGCCAGGCGGATGCGCTGCGCCTCTCCTCCGGAGAGCGTGTAACTGCGCCTGTCGAGGGTCAGATAGTCCAGCCCGACGTTTACCATGAACTGCAGGCGGCTCGATATCTCTTTCAATACCTGATGGGCTATCTTCTCCTGCGTCCGGCTCAAACGTAAGCTTGACATAAAAACTTTGAGGTCCTTTATGGACATCTCGGAAATCTGCGCGATATTTTTACCCCCTTCGGGGGGGCTTCCGCACTCCCGGATGGTGACTGAGAGGCTCTCCGGTTTGAGCCGCGCGCCGTTACATACCGGGCACGGCAGTACGGACATGTATTTATTTATCTCTGTCTTTATGAATTCGCTTTCGGTTTCACGGAATCTGCGCTCGAGGTTAGGGATGACTCCTTCGAAGACCCCCCACCCCCGTTCTTTGCCTTCGCCGTAAAGGACCAACTTCCTGATCTCCTTCGGCAGGTCTTTGAACGGAGTCTCAACTTCGAAACCGTGTTCGTGGGCAAGCGAGCGCATCAGCCTTCTATAGTATAGATAAAGCCCTTTACCGCCGCGCCTCCATGCATCCACCGAATCGATCACCGGTTTCGATTTATCCGGTATGACGAGGTCCGGGTCTATCTCCATCTTATTACCGAGCCCGTCGCATCCGGGGCACGCACCGTAAGGTGAATTGAACGAGAATATCCTCGGCGTCAATTCTTCGAAGCTTATGCCGCAATCGACGCAGGCGTATTGTTCGTTAAATAGGATATCGCCCTTAGAGCCGTTCTCGCCTTTGGCTATGATTACAAGTCCGTTGCCTGTCTCAAGAGCGGTCTCTATGGAATCAGCGAGCCGTTTCTTAACGTCGCCTCTTATAACTAATCTGTCAACGACCACTTCTATATCGTGCTTTTTATTCTTATCGAGTTTTATTGGTTTTTCGATCTCAAATACCTGGCCGTCTACCCTCACCCTTACGAACCCATCCTTCTTCACTTTTTCGAGGAGGTCCCTGTATTCCCCTTTCCTGCCGCGCACGAGCGGCGCGAGGATCAGGATGGCCGTCTGGACGGGCAAACTCGAGACTTGTNNCTCGGTCTGCGTCCCGACGGTGGATCTGGGATTGGAACCGGCCGTCCGCTGCTCGATACTGATGGCAGGTGAGAGCCCATCGATATATTCGACGTCCGGTTTCTGGAGCTGTTCGAGGAACTGGCGCGCGTA
>PLLI01000105.1 GCA_003140915.1 Candidatus Omnitrophota bacterium | reverse complement strand
TATGCGAGGTCTCATTTTACTTTCTTCTTCGCAATATCTTTGTTTATCTTGTCGAGGACGCCGTTTATGAATTTACCGGATTCGTTGTCGCCGTACCTCTTCGCTATGTCTATGGCTTCGTTTATCGTCACCTTCGGCGGGATATCGTCGGCAAAGAGGAGCTCATACGCGGCGAACCTGAGGATGTTCCGGTCTATCACCGCCATCCTTCCGAGCTGCCAGTTAGTGGCGGATCCCGAAATTATCTTATCGATCTCTTTCTTCTTATTCGACGTGCCCAGCACAAGCGAGTCCGCGAACGCCTTCACCTCCTGGTCTTTCTCCTCGCTCTCCCGCCAATATATATCGATGCATTCCTTCGGCTCTCCGCCGGTAATATCGATGGCATATAGTATCTTCAGCGCGTTCTCCCTCGCCTTCGTCCGTTTACGCATCCTGTCCTCTCCTTAAAATTTACACTTTTTCGTAAAGATTCGCCATCTCTATCGCCGACATCGCCGCATCGCGGCCCTTGTTGCCGTCTTTGGTCCCGGCGCGCTCAATGGCCTGCTCGATATTATCGGCCGTGATGATCCCGAATATGCACGGCACTCCGGTATCGAGAGATACCTTCGCGACGCCTTTCGCGGCCTCGCTCGCGACGAATTCGAAATGCGGCGTCGCGCCTCTTATGACCGTCCCGAGACAGATCACGCCGTCGTATTTCTTCGACCGCGCGAGTTTCAACGCCGTGATCGGTATCTCGAACGCCCCGGGCACCCATACCACATCCTGCACGCTATCCTGTGCGCCATGCCTCGTTAGCGTATCGAGGCAGCCGTCGAGCAGCCGCGCCGATATGAACTCATTAAAACGCGATATCACTATCGCGAACTTCTTTCCCTTTGCCGATAGGTCCGCTTTTATAACGTTTGCCATCTTCTCCCCCTTTTTTTACACTGTGATATGATGCCCCATTTTTTCCTTCTTCGTCCTGAGGTATTTCTTGTTGTCCTTGTTCGGCCGCACCACCAATGGCACGCGCTCGATCACTTTCAGGCCGTACCCTTCCAAACCGACTATCTTTTTCGGGTTATTCGTAAGCAACCGTATATTCTTCAATCCCAGGTCGGCTAAAATTTGCGCGCCTATCCCGTAATCTCTCAGGTCCGCTTTGAATCCAAGCGCCTTGTTCGCCTCGACCGTATCGAGCCCTTTATCCTGAAGCTCGTATGCCTTTAGCTTGTTCGCGAGTCCTATACCCCGGCCCTCCTGCCTCATATAAAGAATAACTCCGCTCCTGGCTCTTCCGATCAGTTTCATCGCGGCGTGAAGCTGCTCGCCGCAATCACATCGCTTCGAGCCGAAGACGTCCCCGGTGAGACATTCGGAATGGACCCTGACCAGGCTATTCTCTTTATCCGGCTTTCCCTTCACAAGCGCTACGTGGTGATATTTATCGATGGCGGATTCGTAAATAAAGGCCTTGAAATCGCCGTAAGACGTGGGGATATTAGTTCTGGCTATTATGCTGACCAGCTTCTCGGATCTTCTTCTATATTCTATTAAGTTGGATATGGTGCATATTTTTAATCGATGCCTTTTCGAAAATTCCATCAAGTCCGGCAGCCTTGCCATCGAGCCGTCATCCCTCATGATCTCACAGATGACTCCGGCCGGCTGAAGGCCGGCTAATTTCATAAGATCCACACATGCTTCGGTATGTCCGGCCCTTACCAGGACGCCGCCCTCATGTGAGCGCAGCGGGAATATGTGGCCGGGCTTCACAAGGTCGGTGGCCTTGCTTTTCGGGTTCGAAAGGATATTTATCGTTCTAGCCCTGTCCTGTGCGGAGATGCCGGTGGTAATTCCGCGGCCGGCATCGCATGAGATCGCCCAACCCGTCTTATAAGGATCGCGGCCCATAGCAGACATCGGGTGCAGGTCGAGTGAGTCCAGCCTTGAGCCTTCCATGAGAACGCATATCAGGCCGCGGCCGTATTTCGCCATGAAATTTATATCGGACGCCTTGGTGAAAGAACCCGCCATTATGAGGTCGCCCTCATTCTCGCGGTCCTCGTCGTCCATGACTATGACTATCAGACCGCGCTTTATGTCGTCTATTATTTCAGGAACCGTGTTTAGCTTCATAAAAAAATAACCCCGGGTTTCCCTCGGGGTTCTATTTACCGGCAAATAAGAACTGACATCTGCTCTTCTTCCATCCAGACTGTACTGTCGGCACTTGAATCTCACAAGTTCTGCCTGCCGTTTTGCTAAGCAAAACGGCTAGACTCGCGGGCTTTATCCCGCCCACTCAAAACGCAGGACGGGATTTCACCGCCGGTCGAGGAATTACACCTCACCCCGAAGATGTATTCATTATAGCGTTTTTCTTGGTATTGTCAATGATTTTATGCTATACTGTCCGACAAACAAGGAGGAGATTATGGGCAGGAAAATGTTAATGGGTGCTTTTGGAATAATAATCATAAGCTTTTGCACCGCGTCGTTCGCCGCGGTCGAGAAAGTCCCGGCCACTGGTACCACTGGTACCAGGAAGGTTGCGCCGGCCGTTGCCAGGCCGGTGGCGGCAAAACCGAATTTTGGAATGATAGCGGGGACCGTCGTAAACATCGATAACGCGGATCCTGCCAACGTCAAGCTTCAGGTAAAGAATGATGCCGACGGTTCAGTCCGCACGGTGACAGTGACGCCGTGGACAAACATTACGAAAGTGACGGATATTTCCGAACTCAAGGCCGGAGAAGCGGTCAGGATGATGACGAGAAAGATCGATGATAAGGATGTGGCAATGGGAATAATGTTCGGTAAGGTCAAGACTCCGCCTCCGCAGGCGCCTAGGGCTTCTACAGTCCAAAAAGCTCCTGCTGCGGCCGTTATAAAAAAATGATACCGATAGAAAGACCTAAAGAAAAAGAACTTAAGGACGAGATCGAGCGCCTCAATTGGGAGTTCTCGCTCCTTTACGAGATCTCAAACGCGATCAGGACCACTCTAAAGCTCGACCAGATACTTTACATAATCCTGACGGCGCTCACCTCCCATGAAGGGCTCGGTTTTAACCGCGCCATGCTCTTCCTCGTTAATGAAAAAGAAAATGTCCTGGAAGGCGTGATGGGCATAGGACCTCACACGGCGGAAGAGGCCGGAAAGATATGGCAGTATATATCCCAGAGCAAGATGACCCTCGACGATTTCATCGCTTCTTATGACACTTTTAAAAAAGATCCGGAATCGAAACTGAATTCCATCGTGAAGGGCATAAAGATCCCGCTAAGGGAAGACATGGGGATACTGGTCCTCACTATCCTGGAAGGCATGCCGTTCGAGATAACAACCCAGGAAGCGAAGAAACTGGTCGATGCGGACACGCAGAAGAC
Source organism: Candidatus Omnitrophota bacterium (assembly GCA_003140915.1). Taxonomy (GTDB): domain Bacteria; phylum Omnitrophota; class Gorgyraeia; order 2-01-FULL-45-10; family 2-01-FULL-45-10; genus FEN-1322. Next base: position 13,806 of record PLLI01000105.1, on the reverse strand, counting down.
GTTAAATACCGATTTCTTCGTCACCGTTCCGCTCAAGGCAAAAGATAAGGTGCTTGGCGCTATACTCGTCGACAACGTATTTAACAGGAAGCCCATCACAAAATCCGACGTAAAGATGCTCACCATGTTCGCCAATCACGCAGGGTTGGCGATAGAAAATTCGCGCCTTTACGAAGAGACCGTCTATCTTTCGAGCATAGACTGGTCCACGAAATTGTGGAATTACGGAAAGTTCCAGGAACGTCTCTCGGCCGAAATGGAAAAGGCCAAGGTCACCGACGCAAGCGTGTCGCTCGTCATGGTCGATGTGGATAATTTCAAACATTACAACGATACGCTGGGCCACATCCGCGGAGATGCGGCCCTCCGGGATATCGCGTCCGTATTGCAGTCTAAATCCCGGCGGGTCGATACCGTGGCAAGGTATGGCGGCGAGGAGTTTGCCGTAGTGATACCGAATACCGTTAAAGAGAACGCGCGGTTATTTGCGGAGAGATTACGCAGTGAGGTGGAAAAAATTTTCAGCGAGGGATCCGGTCTTCTTCCTAAAAATAAACTCACTATAAGCTGCGGGGTCGCGGGTTACCCCGAGGATGCGCTCACGAAAGACGACCTGATCGCGATGGCCGATGCGGCTTTGTATGAGGCAAAAGGCGCCGGCAAGAACAGGACCTGCATTTACTCCAAGGCTATGAGCGAGAAAAGACCTTCTTAGGCAGGAACTTCCAACTTCGGCTCTTCCGTTTCGTTCACTTTTAATCCCGATATTTCTATTTTTTCGGGATTCTTTTTTTCATCGGAGAACTTGACCGAGACTATCTTCGAAATTCCCCTCTCCTGCATCGTTATGCCGTACATGACGTCCGCCAGTTCGATCGTCCGCTTGTTATGGGTGATTATTATGAACTGCGATATCTTGAGGAAATCTTTCAGAACATTGGAGAACCTCGTCACGTTCGATTCATCGAGCGGCGCGTCTATTTCGTCGAGCACGCAGAACGGGCTCGGCTTTACCTTGAATATCGCAAATAGGAGCGCCGTGGCGGTCATCGCCTTTTCGCCTCCCGACAATAACATGAGGTTCTGCAGCTTCTTACCGGGCGGCCTGACTATTATCTCTATCCCGCATTCGAGCACGTCCTGTTCGTCTATCAGGACGAGCTCTGCCTGCCCGCCGCCGAATAGCATCCGGAAGAAATTTTTGAATTCCACCTGTATCTTCTGGAACGTCTCGAGAAATAAGTCCTTCGTCGTCTTGTTTATCTTTTGGATCGCCTTGTGCAGAGAATCCTTGGCGTTCACGAGATCTTCCTGTTGATGGACGAGAAACGTATACCGCTCTTCCAGTTCTTTATGTTCGTCTATCGCAATAAGGTTGACCGGCCCAAGTTTATCGAGCCTTTCTTTAAGTTCCGTAACTAGCGCCTTTAACGATTCCCAATCCGCGCCCTCTTCCGGCTCGGCGTGGGTCGTCTCCAGATCGACCTTGTAGGCTTGCGTTATCCGTTCTTTCAGGTTCGTCTTTTTATAATTGAGTTCCGTGAGCTTTACGTCGAGGTCCCTTATCTGGTTCCTCAAGCCTTCGAGCCCGCCCTCTTTTTCCTTTAATTGTAATTCGGCAACGCTCAATTTACCGGCTATCTCGGATTTCGTCTTTTCTATGGCAGAAGACTCCTCGTTGAATATCTTTAAGTCCTTCGCTATGCTTTCGTTTTCGACGGTTAACTTTAATATCTCGTCTTCCAGGAATTTCACCTTTTCGAGCGATTCCTTGAAAAGGTTCTCTTTCGAGTATAAAGTTTCCTCGGACTCGAATACGATGCCTTCCTGGATCTTCAGGCCGTTCTTCACGCTATCTTCTTCTTTTTCCAGTGCCTGCATCTCGGCCTTCAGGGTGGCTATCTCGAGCGTCAAATTCTCTCTATTCTGTCTCTTGCCGGTGACCAGGCCATGAGATTCCTCAACGAATGTCTGGGAAGAGGCCTTTTCTTTCTCTAAGTTATTCAGCTCTGTGTTCAGAGATTCGCCTTTCGCCGTCAATTCTTTGATCGTCTGGTCGGCTTCGTCGAATTCGGACGCCAATACCTCCAATTCGTCTTTCAGTNNGTTCAGTTTCTTCTGGTTCTCTTCCTGGCCGTCTTTCTTTACTTTTATGTTCGAGAGGTTCATCTCTTCGGCGTGGAGGCGCGCCTCAATGGATGTCATCTCGATATCGAGAGCTTTTGCGAGGCCGGATTTTTCGGCATGGCTCGCGGCGAACGAAAGGGCGTTCTTTTCGGCACCGGTCAATTCGGCCTTAAGATCCTCGAGACGGGACTTACGGCCTATCAGGAGCGTATCGCCGGTCTCCGAAACGCTTCCGCCGGCTATTCTGCCGTTGTCGAACATCTCGCCCGACTTCGTAACAACGGTCATCGAACCTGAACCGTCAAAGCTCCGGGCGCACTCTCCAATGGATTCTACGAGGAAAGCATTGCCGAAGAAATATTCCAGGATCGGCTCGTATTTTGCACCAGCCTTCACGAGATTTTTAAGCGGAATCGATTTCCTGTCCGGGTCAGTATTTGGTGTCTTGACAGCCCTGTGCTTTAGCACGCGCCCAAGCGTCTCCAGTGAAACAAAGCTCGCTTTACCCAGATTGTTTTCTTTAAGGTAATCGAGCATCCCGGTGATATCATCATCCCGTTCCACGATAACTGTCTGTGCCGCCTCTCCAAGAAGGGTATTGACCGCTTCCTCATAACCCCGCTCTACCCTTATCACGTCCGCGAGTACTGCCGGCGCGCCCCGGTTATTTCCATTTGCCTTACCGAGGATGCTCTTCACTCCTCGATTGAAACCCTCGTAACTCTTGATATTTTCCTCCAGCATCTCTATCTTAGACTTCAGCGCGGCCTTATTATTCTCTTCTTTCGCTATGGCCTCTTCGAGCGATTTCATTTCCGCGGCAACGGACTTTTCGGCGTTTCTCTTCCCCTCCAGATCCGACTTTATCGCCGTCACGCGCTCGTCAACAATCTTGAATTCGCTTAAAACATTTTCGAGGGTATTCTCAACGGCCTCAAGCTCCTTCAGGACCGTCTCCTTCTCTATGTGGAGCCTTCGTTCGCGCACCCTCCGGTTCTGCATGTCCGCCGATATCTTTATGAGCTCGTTCTTGATACGCGTCTCTTTCGAAAGGAAATCGACCAGCTGGAGCTTGCAGGATGCGACCTTCTTTTCGGTCTCTTCGATATCTTTGATGACATTATTTAATTGCAGCTCTTTATCTCCGGCTGACTTCTCTTTCTCATCCCTTGCGGCCGTGACAGAGGCGAGGTCATTCTGAATCTTTTCCACGAGCGCCTTCGCTCCCTTTATCTTCTCGGCGGCAGACTCTATCTCTTTTTTGACGCCCTCCTGAAAAGCGAGGGCCTCTCCTATCCTCTCCTTGTCGATAGCTATCTTCTGGCCGTTCATGTCAAGCGAGCCGGACATCGCCTTGTACCTGTCCTTCAATTCGAACATCTTGCGGTTCACCTCGTCGAGCGACACCCGGTAACCGGAAATAATCGAACTGATACCCGATATTTCGATGTCCAGCTCCTTCTCTCGGGCCTTCGAATCGTTATTCTCGACCGCATGCGTCATCTCCGCGGTCCTGAGGTCTTTATATTCGGCGCTCGACAGCTTTATCTCCATATCTTTGAGCCTGTCGAAATCCGCCTTGTATCTTTCGGCTTTGCGCGCCTGTCTCTCGATCGACGATATCTGGCGCTTCACTTCCTGGATGATGTCGTTTATGCGAAGGAGGTTCTGCTCGGTCTGCTCGAGCTTCCTCAAGGCCTCCTTCTTCTTCGATTTGTATTTGGTAATACCGCTTGCTTCTTCGAAGACGAATCTCCTGTCTTCGGGCCGCGACGATAGTATGAGGTCCATCTTGCCCTGCTCGATTATGGAATAGCTCTCTGTGCCTATGCCTGTGCCCATGAGGAGCTCGGAAATGTCCTTTAACCTGACCGGAGTTTTGTTAAGGAGGTATTCTGTCTCGCCGGAACGGAAGACGCGGCGGCTTATCGTAACTTCGTCGTAATCTATGGGGAGGATTCTTTTTTCATTGGTGAACGTGAGGGATACTTCGGCAAAGTTGATCGGCTCTTTGGTATCGGTGCCGTTGAAGATGACGTCCTGCATGCTGGACGCGCGCAGGGATTTTGCGGATTGCTCGCCAAGCACCCAGCGGATCGAATCCGCTATATTGCTATTATGTACAATAATATCCTGAGCGATAAAATTATGCGTGTCCGATATCGATAAGTCGTAAACCCACTTTTCTGAATAGACTTTTTCTATGCTTACGATCTCGTCCCAATATATATCGGAATTGGCAAGCGTGGTGAGATATTCGAAAATAGATCTGGCTAACCCTGAAATTTGTCCATGTTCGGCAACAACACTTAAGGCCTCGCGAAGCCCCTGCCTGCCCGGCATGCATCTATTCTCATAATAACTTACTAACTTGGGCGATACACTCTTTAACCGTTTAACGTTAACGCCGGAAAGCTTGACCAGTGTTCCGAACAACTTATTGATCTCCGGAATGAGATCCAAATTAGGATTGGTTTTATAATCGAGAGACTTTATCTTTTCTAATTTTTCCTGCTTTTTACCGACGAAACGTAACGAATTCGCCAGCCTCTTAACATTCTCCCGGCCATAGACATAAACCGAATAATATTTACGTTTCATTTTGGATACGGTATTTACAGCACATTTATTCTTTTCGCGGATCACTGAAATTATCCCGAGCCGTAAAAGAAGGCCGGCGACTCCTTCGGCCAAATATTTTGAAGCGGTCGCGTACTCAAAATAAGGAAGCTTGTTGCTCGGCCTGCCGATGGAAACATAACCGTCTCCCTCAAACAAACTTGAAAGGAACGAGCTTATTATTTCGTTATCTGCGGAGAATATTTGTGGAGGGACATTTTTTTCTTTAGACAGGCCGTTTATCTTTAGCTCAAACGCTTTCTCAAGGAATTGGCATAACGCGTGAGAAAATATGAGAACATCCCGCGCGCATTCTTTATAATCGAATGCCTTCGCCTCAATGCCGAACCCTGTTCTGGCGCACGAAATAAAATCTTTTACCATCCCCGCGTCTTCGTTCGTAAACCATATCTGATCGCCTTTAGTGGTCCTGCCTTCGGATATTAAATATCCCAGGAATCTCGCGATCTCTGGGCTCATCTCTCTTGGCAAGCTAAAACTGCCCGTCCCCCTGGATTTTATAGTCGTCACAAAATCCGGGACTTCGGTAATGCCGCACTCGCCAAGCATACTGGTAAATGCCGGTAGCGCGATCGCCTGTCCGTCAATGGCCGACTTGAGCGTCAACTGTTTTATATTCAACGAACCGCTCATTTCGGAAAGCGTCTTATAGCCGACCTTTACTTCATGGATAAATTCCGACAATTCTTCAGAATAAGGGATATAGATGGAATCTTCGTTTTTAAATTTCCGGAATATTTTTAAAAGGGGTAATTTTCTCGTGGTATCCTGAAGATTAAGGACACGGGGCGAGGAAATCCGCGTCCCCACCTTTAATTGATCCGCGGTCAGGGTGACAAGGTTCGCGTCTTTTATACTGAAGAACGGATGGTAATGGGTCGTCGTTACTTCTCTGCCGGTTCTAGTCTTTATCCTTAAGAGAAATTCCGGCGCTTGTCGTTTAATAAATGCGTNNAAGTATACCGGCCGCGGTTCGATATGCAAAGTTTGAGGATTTAGAGATAGTATGAAGGCATTAAGATGATCGGGATAGAAGACTTGTCCGTCGTCGAGATTTTCTATGGCGCCGGGAGAATTGAACGCGGAATCCACCAATTCTCTAATCGTAATCTGAGAACCGTCGGAAAGGCAAACTTTGCTCTCGCCACTCAGACATTTCCCGCATCCATTAGGGCCGACAATGGCCGTGACGCCGGGCTCGAAATTTATCTTCGTCTTCTCGGCGAATGATTTAAAGCCGATAAGCTCTAAACTTTTAAAATGCATATTATCTTATAATTAGTCCCTTAGGAACAGATAAATAGTATAAACGCGTATTAAAACGTATTAAAGTATACCACAGGATACAGTAAAATGCAAGAAAGGTACAATAAAAGACCGGGTTGTCGACTCTTATCGAGGACCGACGCTAGTAAGTCCTCAAGGGCGTTCCGACAACCCGGATGAGACATTCTGTCCCAACCCTCCGCCGCGAGGCGGATAACGGGACAGAAAAATGTGCTATATTATGCTGAAGAAGCGATCGCCTCTTCCATTGCCCTTAATTCCTCCATATCCCTGCACAGAGTATCGACTATCAGAGGAAGATCTCTAAGCTGCCATATCTGCGTAATCCGTTTATTTTCCGAAGACGCTTGTTTTCTTAAAGCATTGATACGTTCTATAGCATCTGTGCGGTCCGCATCATTAGTCATCTGATAATACCAATTTATCTGCCGCGCCAGCGCGCCTCTCAGCGTTAATGAAGGGCAGATGGGCACTTTCTTCTCCTTTATGGCGCCGGCTTTTACTTTAGCAAAACGATCTCTATAAGCATCAAGGACGAGCGTGATATTTTTTCTATTCCCATACTTCTCTATCGCATCGTCCGGCATCTTCGGCGTTACGCCGTCTTCTGCGGTATCCTGCAGGACAAATGCAACGACCCTGCCGTTTTCCGGCAAGCCGTCCTGGGCTTTCGTCATGGCGCCGTCAAGACTGGCCATTGTCGCCTGCATATTATCTTCGTATATCTTATATTGGATCATCTGATGATTATCTTCCCGTTCGCCATACCCGTTTGCGGCCAATGCTTTGTTAGCCTCCAATATCACCTTCTGAGTTTGTGTTTCGTCCAGATCCGCCGGTACTCCTACCACCGTCTTCACAATAGATTCTCTCTCGCCGGCGTACTTATACGCTGCGACGACCGCTTTAGTTCTCTCTTTGATCTCCGGGCTGTTCAGAAAAGCTGAACTATTTTGTGTGGCCGCACCACCGGCCTTCTCCGCAGCGTTAAGCTTCTCTATCCTGACGGTCAGCGGCCCAATCAGCGATCCTTCGACATCGGCGCGTTCTCCTTTACCGACGATATACGTTCCGCTTGGATTGACAAGATATACTGAATGCGGTCCGGGTTCAGGCCAAACGATAACTACTTCGTGGAATCTGCTCGCGGCCTTATTTAATCTATCTATGATGCCTTGTATTGTCCTGGCCAGCGTCTCTTCGGTCGGCGGCGCGTTATTAGCTGAGGCCAAATAATTTGCGGCGGCGTTTCTTACTTGCGTTTCCGTCAGATTTACCGCTTCCAACGGATTAATTCCGTATCCGGCAAGCTCCGCTGCCAATTGTAATACCTCTTCATTGGCATTTTCTACCGGCGCGGCCGATGCGGCTTTCTCGGACTTCGGAAGCATTAATACAATTGCTGTATAACCAGGACCTGCATACGGCATGATATTACCACCCAGTTTCTTAGCATATCCGGAAGCGGCTATCAGGGCCAAACCGGTAGTTTTCGCGCCCGTCCCTTCACCCTCTGCCTCGTTCACCAACCTGGCCAATTCTTCTTCTTCGCTTAAAGGCTTTCCTGTCTCGGATAATCCAAGGCTCGCCTGCATGTAATCGAACGATTCCTTATTTGCTTCAGCATTATTAATTACGCTTACTATTAAATTTTCCCCTTCACGATAACATACTATCGTATACCTGGTGTTTTCTAAACCTGCCTTTCTCGCTTGCATATTGATCTCGACCTGCTCGGGAGTAAAGCTTCCTGCTTCAGCTATTTTTTTGTATGCATCATAACTGCCATATTTTTCTGCCAGCATCTTTCTTTCTATAGCCCACTTCGCATTAGAAATGGCATCAACTATAAAAAATTTCAGAGCCGTCAGTTCTTTTTTATCCGTTAAACTCGTTATCTTCCCTATATTGCCGGCCACTTCTAAAGTGAGTCCATCATTCGCTCCGCCATTATTATTTCCGCCCGATAACTCCTTGACATATAGTAATTCGGCAGAAGGCCCTATATTAAGCGCAGTCCTGATACTGACATTTGTCGCGGCATACGGCATACTGGCCGGCTCATTAATTGTTTCCATATTCGTATTCAATTGACCCGGCGCCCCGGTATTTACGCTCGTGAACGGCATTGCCGGCGTTGTCATTACGGTCGTGAATGTTCCGGCATTTTTACTTCGCAGGATATTGATTATTTTTTCTGCCATACCTTCGACTGGTTCTCCGCTCACCATCGCTCCTTTGTCATTCACAGAATATCTTCCCGGATTATAGACTAACGCCGGACCGGACGGGAGAATCGCCGCCGCCGACCTCCCATGCTCATCAGTTGCTGTTTCTAATTGGTCGTCGATTATGAGCGCGTAGCCAAGCAGGTTGATATCCTTCATCGAGCCGGGGAATTTATTCAAATATTCAAGTACCGCATCGATCCGGCCCTGGTAGGCCTTCTTGAGTTCCTGATAGGCATCCGATCTCTCGCCTTTACGCTGGATATCCGCGAAATCTATCGAGAAAGCCCCGCGAGGGATAGTCAATTCAAATATCTCTTGAAGTTGCGGGAACAATTTAAAAATTTGTTCAACTACCGATGCTGGTTTATCAGTAAATCCTACGAGCCGGATTCCGCTATCTCTCAGCTTCTTCAATTCTTCAAGAATGCCCGGCCTTATAAAATAATCAGATGACGCGTTCCTTGCAATAATAGTATGGTCAAAATCGACCGCTACGGTCACGATCCCCTGGTTCGCTTTTTCTCTCTCCGGAGTGAAAAACTCAGTATTGAACATACGACCCCGCATGATCTCGCCGCCCCGCGATACAATATTTACCTTATTTTTATCACCCGACTCTCTGCTAGTCTTGTGCTCCAGGGCCTCAATAGGATGGTTCCTGAAGCATGCCTGTAAAACCGCACGGCAGATTCTCGGCCCTCTCGACAGCACCAGATAAGCATTGCCTGGGATCTCCGACTGGTCCACGTTTTCAGCTTTTATCTCTGCGCTTCCGGTCAGCGGCAGCCCGTTCAGCGAAGCTACCTTTTCCAATAACGGCCTGCCTACGCCCGTGCCGCGATAATCATCATCCACTCCCACAACCGCGATGCTATCGTGCCCTATTCCTCGTCTTTCGGCGGTTTCTTTTACCACCGCCTCCGCCGCATCGCCTTTATTGACCGGGAAGATGTCGATGGAAGCCTGCCCGCCGCGATATGCGTTAATGCTGATGGCCCGTAATTTCCTAATGATATTGTCCCTCACATCCCGCCCTTCTGCCAATACCGTACGACGCAATACATATGTCAACGAGCCGTTAGTTTCTTCTCTTATCGAATTTTTGTCTTCGGGCGTCTCCTGACCGATACCCGCTTTTATAACCATGTCGATCGTTATATGCATCTTACCTAATATCTCGGTGATTTTTTCTTTATAGCCCCTTATCTGTTCGGCGCTGAATCTTCTCTCCGGGAAATATTCTACCCCTGTATGCGGAACACTTATAAAACGTCTTTCGCCGGGCCCACCGTATATCCACCGCTCATTTATGCCGAAGAGTTTTAATTGATCGATGACGCGCCTGTCTATCTCAGCCTGATCCCTCATAGTAAGCACCGCTATGTCAACATCACCTGCGGCGAGCGCCCTTATCATGAACCTCGCCATCTTTTCACTTATTTTTCTCGTGTTATCCGCGCTGATTGTCTTATCCAGGTCAAAAATCACCAGTAACCGTTTGCCCGCGTCTCTGGCTTTATTAACAAACTCCTTTGCCTTTGCCAGATCCATATTCTCATCCAGGCTTAGTATCACAGATGCCTGCTCAATATGGTTTCTTAATTCACGCTTTAACGGATTGTCTTCGCCGAATACCTTTCTCTGTATGCCGGTATAGAGATTTTTGTGCTCTCCTTGAGGGGTTATCGTCTCTAATATTTCATGGAATATGTATTCAGTGAGCAGTCTCTGGCTTAGAGACTTGGCGAGTTCTGCGGAGATGCCTGTTATCTTTTTACCGTTGAACTCCTTGCCAAATCCCAGCAGGTAATTTTCGGAGCCTTGTATGATATCGCTAAAGTAATAGAAGGCAGGGTTATTCTGCAAAATCTGAAGAGTTTGATTTAGGAGCAAAGAATCATCATCTGATAATTTGCCTCTAAGGCATTCTTCGATCAATCTTATTAATTCCACGCTTGCGTTCCTTACATTATCCGTGACCACTTGTTCGGGCGCGGTTATCTCCGGAACGAAAGCCCTTAGCTCGTCCATCGTCTTTACATCATCGATGCGCTTCTCCAGTGACCCGGCGGCGATGGTGCCTTCTTTAGGCACACCCTGCACCGCGGCGGCGGCAATCTCAGAAACAGCTCTTTGCAATAATACGCTGACCCCTCCCGACCTCTTTCCGATCGGTTCGTCAGATAAAGACACATCCTTGATATTTATTGTAACGTTTGCGTCTGCAGAGGGTAGCCTGCTGGTTTCCACGACTAATGTTATGACAGTAACTTTTTCAAACTTTTCATTATCAGGAACTAAGAAGGATACCGTTTGACTATTTGCCGTTTTGTTTAATAATATTTTCTCATTCTGCCCTACGCCTGCTTCCCCGCCTTCGGGATTATTTCTCTTTAATTCGCACTTAATGTAAACTTCTTTATCTGATGTATAGCTGATATTTATCCATTTTCCCCGTATATTTTGTGGAGCAGTAAATTTGATCCCATAACCTCCCCACTTCTCATCCGGGCTTTGATAATTTATCGTTAATTTATTGTCTCCTGTCATCGGATGCGCCGGAGAAATATTCATCGGAAAAGCAAACTGAACGGTATTCTTTGTCAGTAATGAAACCCTGGAAATATTTTTATTCTCAGTGATTGATCTTAACTTGCGTACTTCACCCTCGCTGGGGACGGGTTTAAAAGTAATCACTCTATTTAATATTCCCTGCAACCGCTCATAACGTTTTTGTCCTTGCGGCAGGTGCCTTAATGCGTTCAAGATATCGGAACGGGTCTTTTGCGAATAGAGCCCTTCCGTCATGAAGAACGCGTTATCCGTAGCGGACCATAAAGAAATTACTGGCTTGCCATCCCGGAGCGCGTATGAATCCGGGAGAGAGCCTACCGATCGCCGCACTTCGCCTAATAATGACAGACCCCTGCCCGGATACACGGCTTCAACAAAACCCGCAGCTGCTACAGGGCTTGAAAAGCTGTCGTCTACAACATCCACAGCCAAATCTTTTAAACCACCGATTGAATAATGATACGAGGTTGATCCGGGTGTCGGGCTTGGCAGCGGAGGCAGGAGATATCCCTTTTGCGCGCTTATCCGTAAACTTGCGTCAACTAAATTTTGATCGGCCTCAAATAGCGCTTTGTTTAAATCCGGATTGAAATAAAGGAATACCGGTATTTGATATAATGCCCCGTGCTTTGTTTTTGGTATCCATCGAAAAGCTCCATCCGGAGACTCATTAAGAACGGCCCCCTGCTCAAGGGCATCCCACTTTATATCAAGCCCACCAAGTATATACCCGACTAAATAAGTTAAAAAACCCTCGCTATATACTTCTTTTAACTCTCCTTCGGTTTTATCGAATCTCTGTTCAAACGGCCGCCAGGGATAATAATGCTGCGGGAACAACCCTATCTTTTCATCGAAGACCAGGTTCCATTTGAGTTCATTTAGAAATTGCTCGATCTCTTTGGCAATCGCTTTATCTGTTTCATCCTTAGAATCGCAAATACCCCCATACGCGGCCAGGAGGTCGAGGATAAGAAATGCGTTATCAAGCATGTTTATTTTACCTTCCTGATCAATGTTCACTTCTGAGGAGCCTATCTCTCCATATAGAACGTATAAAGGTAAAAAGCCGCATTTTGATTTATTCTTATTCAGATACCGCACCAGGCCCAATAATTCTGTTCTGGCATTTGCGGCAGTGAAGCCCCGGAAGGAAGCGTTTCCGTTTATAGTCATGTAAAGCATCTTTACCTGATATGCGAATCCTTCAGGGCGGGAATACCTGCCTTCCGCAGGGCTGCGGTAGCCATCATCTTTAATGTGGGAATAAAGAATATACCCCTCCCGTCCGTTCCCGGACGGTAAAAATGGCTTGAATTTTCTTGTAATGATCTCATTACGCATCTCCTCTGCCTGACTGTTTTGAGATGAAGCAACTTGTGTGGCTCCCATAGACTGCACAGGAGGTTGAGCGGAAGCACTGGGATTAGCTAAGACCAATAAGAGTGAAAAGAACGCGGCAAACACCTTTGTAAGGCTTGGCCAAAATTTTGCCTTTAATACTTCGGTTGGTGTGTAAGATCCTCTAAAGGCAGGCTCCGCCTTTGCCTTTTCTGATTCAGCAGTCATATCAGATAGTTTAAATATAAAACCTTTGCGTTGCGCAGACGTTATCTCTATGCTACCGGTAACTGTTGATATGGGCATTACAAGCCATGTGAATAACATAATAAGCATGATCGGGTGTAAGTATATATCTAGCCATAATGCTGCCCCCACGAATACTGTTGCAACTACCGGAACATGCCATGTATATTTTGAAAGATTTTTGAGAGTTAAATGTGCCATTTCTCTCTCAATGTCAGCCTGAGGTTTCCATTTGACCTTACCAGCTATAATAACCATAGATGCGGTAGCTGCCCTAACGACCCCATTTATAGCATCCGGGAAATATGCAAAAGGCGATACTACTATATCCACTAAACCCGCTACGGCTTTTTTCCCGGTAAGCCGCAAAATTCCTCGTGCTTTTCCGAGGTCGCCGGCAATAAGCGCACGTGATGCATCTATTAAATCTATAAAAGTCGAATAAAGTTTCGGTAAAATGACAAGTAAAGTTATTAACCCTATAAAGCTCCACATTTGTAGCGGTGTGTCTTTAAGTGCAATCATTCCGCTTTTCGGCACAGCAAAGGTTTCAATTACTATCCATGTCAGATATAGAAAAGGATTGATGACGTTGCGTGTAGGAAAGTTTGCGACATATTTAGCGGAGAATGAGGGTGAGGCTTCGTTATCGCGTCTCCAGGGCTTTTCAAAACGAACCCCGGTAATATGCGCATATAGCTGTTTTGTTTTATCAATCAAGAATTGTATCGACTTAAACATATAACCGATATTTTTAATATCGCCGACTGTCCATCGCAAGCCCTGCACATATTCAGTGATCGAATTTCTCGCCGGATTCTCTATGAATTTTATGGTATGGACCCAAGCCGGGTTTAGGTAAAGAGCTTCTATGGTATCATGGCTCATTATATCTACAGGAAGCGCTTCAATAGGTTTATCGGGAGTGCCAATTATTCTATCAATATACATCTTATTATCCACAATGCCTTTGCCATAGAAACCAAATCTATTCATAATTCTAAAAACCGTCTCTGGAATATGCTGCATCCATAGGTATGTTAAACTCGCCCGCCAGCCATGCCACGTCTCTATATCAGAGAGACCTAATGCTGGTTGTAAGCAACCTCGATCAGGATTTGCGGCGATGATCTCAACGAGGCCTTTTATGCTCGAAGGTGGCGCTCGTGTCTCATAATCGCAGAGAACCGTATATCGATAACTTACATCATTGGGTGTATTGTATGTATTACCCGCAACCTTTAAGTCTTCTATGTCCTGGCTTCCTCTTTGTTCGAGATCGACAAGCATTGACTGGTATTCGTCGTTTGGTATATTAGTGTCATTTATTATATTTTTGTTTTCCTGGAACCCAAAACAT
>PLLI01000050.1 GCA_003140915.1 Candidatus Omnitrophota bacterium | reverse complement strand
TGGAAGGCTCGGCGACAGTAATATGCCTTTCATCCGACAGGCTCTTCAAGGCACGCTCATGCTTTGTTGCGGCGTCGGTTTTTTTGGACAATCGAAATACAACGACCCTCTTGCCCGCCGAAATAGCCTCCGATATCATCGATATAGACTCTTCCGATACTACCGCAACTCTGCAGAGCGCAAGCATGCCGCCTACCGCAAAATCAAAATTTTTCTCATTCGCGATTACCAGAAACTTGCATTTCGAATTATTCTTTAACCTTTTCTTTAGAATGTTTTCGATCTCAGGCGATGTCCGCCTCGACGTCGTAGCCAGTATAGATACGCCCGACCGGTCGCAAAACTCCGCGACGCCTTCTATAGCCGAATGCACGATATCTCCCGTCATATTAAACTCAGGATTATCTCCTCCGACAAAGAACGCTACCGCGTCTTTCGCGACTGGCTGAATATGCGCCTTAAGACTATCCGCATCCTTTTTCATCTTCTCTCCATCTATCAGGTTGGGCGCAAGCTCAGTCACTACTACGTTCTTTGACGTCCTCGGATTGTCGTGCCGGGGGATAACGGCAAGATCAAATTTTCTTAAAGTCATCGGGATGTCCGGTTTCATTATGATCACATTCTTCGCGCAATTTTCTTTTGACATGAATATATTAACGGGAGTGAGGCTCGACCCGCATGATATTACGAATTCCGAATAAGTCTTCATCAGCGCGTTATACGACTCTTCTTCGAGGCAGAATTTCATGCATCGCATACAGCCGTGGCAGCGCCAGTTCGCGAAGACGGCGCAGGCCGTCAGGATGACACGCGAAAATTCATTTTTATACTTTACGTCAACTACCTCTATTTTTGTGTCCTCCGGCTTAAATCCCTGGGTCGTTCTCGCCCTCTGCAGTTCTTTTGCGACAGCCAGAGACTGATTAAGGTGCCCTGCCTTGCCGTCATTCAGGACGAGGATCGTCCGGACAGGGGTCGATTTCCATCTCTTATGGAGCCATAACCATTGGTCAGGATATTTTCTCACGTAGCCTTCAAGGAGCTTTGCGAATTTCTGCAGATTCTCTTTTATTGCGTCCGGGCCCTGCACATTGCGGAAATCGATATATTCCTCCAGACAAAGCTTGTGATGCGGCCCGCCCGTACGGACGATAAAATTCGGCAGTATCAATGAATCCGTATGCTTTGCTATATCAAAAGGTCCGGAATGATACGAAGTCGGCCGGCCGAAAAAGTCGACGAAGACGCCTTTCTTGCCGGCATCCTGGTCGGATAATATGCCTACGATATTTTTGCCATATAGAGCCTTCAGTATATTCTTTACATCCATGCCTTTTCTGATGACCCTGCAGCCGTTCGATTCCCTCAAGCGATTCAAGAGTTCGTTGAGCCTCTTCATCTTCTGCTCTCTGACAAGGACAAGTATCGGGAAACCTTCGACAGAACTTACGAGACTGGATAGCTCC
Source organism: Candidatus Omnitrophota bacterium (assembly GCA_003140915.1). Classification (GTDB taxonomy): domain Bacteria; phylum Omnitrophota; class Gorgyraeia; order 2-01-FULL-45-10; family 2-01-FULL-45-10; genus FEN-1322. Next base: position 1,823 of record PLLI01000050.1, on the reverse strand, counting down.
CAGTCGCCGAAATGCGCGGTCAGCAGTATTGTTCCCCTGCCGGACTTCGCAGCGTTGCGAATACGGTCCATATTAACAACTTCTACATATTTGTCGACGTAGCTGCGGTTAACCTTTGTGAGGTTCAGCACCTCGACGAATGTCTGGACCATGTTGCGGTAGACACGTTTCGTGATCTGCCTAAGCTCCCGCGGTGTCTTCTCCGCGCCGAACGCAGCCTTGAGATTCGCATATGCAACGAGCCGCCTATCCTTATTAAAGAAGAAGACCGCATCCCCTATCCTCCTGCCGAGCCATAAAGATACGCTTATGGGCACCAGGCCTAGTATCTTATTTAGGGCCCTGACGGCTATATAGGCTACGTAATCTATCAATCAGCAACTCCTTCCCCGAAATTATCTCCATCTCGATGACCAGCGTCATCACCGGATAACTGCCGAACGACAACGACATCCTGCGCAATTTGACCTCATCTTTTTCTGTCGTCAATATAAAGTCGAATTTCCTCTCATTGCATCTTTTGACGACCAGCCCGACATCGCCCTCTTTGTAATTGTGATGGTCCGCGAAGATTATATGTTCTGCTATCTCCGCGCCGAGATCGCGGACGGTCTCGGCAAAATAATCCGGGTCCCCTATGCTCGACAGAAGGACCACCCGTTTCCCTTTCAAAAAATCGAGTCCATGCTCTTTTCTCGCTCTCAGATCGTATATATGCACAGGTTTATGGAATGCCTCGACGAAGATGAGGCCGTCGTTTATCTTTTTAAGGTCCTCCCGCATCTTCTCGAAGCCGGGATTCTTCTTATCCACTTTAGTGAATACAACCGCCGACGCGCGTTTGAGTGCGGATTTTGGCTCCCGCAATACTCCCCGCGGAAAAAGATGGCCGTTACCGAACGGGTTGCGCGAATCGATCAGCACTATATCGATATTCCTTTCGAGCTCCCAATGCTGGAATCCGTCGTCCAGAATCGCCGTATCGCTGCCGTAAAGTTTTATCGCCTTGTGCGCGGACCTCGCCCTATTCTCTCCTACGAGGATCGGCGTGTCGGCAAGCTTCCTCTTGAGCATCGTCTGTTCATCCCAGCCGTAACCGCGGATGAGGACGCTCGCTTTTTTTTCGAGATCCTCGCTCAATATATCGACCAGGCGCATGACAAAAGGTGTCTTTCCCGTCCCGCCCAAGGTAAGGTTGCCAACGGAAATTATCTTGAGCGGCACTCTTTCCGATCTGAAGATCCCGAATTTGTATAATAATTGCCGCCCTATCAATCCTGCGCCATAGAGAAGCGAAATAATATAGAGCAGGAACTTTATGGGCACGAATACCGGCGATTTTCGTTTATCGGTCATCAACGAAAGCATGAATTCACGCATTAAAGGAACCTTCCTATCTCGTCCAAATTTTTATGCGTCGCACCTCGATTTTCAATAACAACCTGCTTTGCCATCTCTCCGAGCTCCGAACGCTTTTTTGAATGCATCAGCAACTCCTCGATGACCGATGCCAACTCTTTTTTGCTCGAAACCTGGATCGCAGCTTTCTTCTCTACAAAAGCCGCAGCTATGTTCTTGAAATTGAACATATATGGCCCAAATATGATCGGCTTGCCGTAAATGGCAGGCTCGATCGGGTTCTGTCCGCCATGTTTTACCAAACTGCCTCCAATAAACACGATGGATGCGACTGAATAAAAATCATTCAAACGACCAATTGTATCAAGAATATAGATGGGTGTAGGGTGTTGGGTGTTGGGTGTTGGGGTTGAGTTAGATAACCGAATTGGTTCGAAACCGTGTTTTTTTATGCCTGCCGTAAT